>JALOQY010000488.1 GCA_025459285.1 Planctomycetota bacterium
GCGCTCAAGCACTTCCCGAACCGCGAGGAACTGCTCTCGAAGTCGCTCGCCCGGACCCCGGCGGGACGTCTGACCTCGCCGGAGGACGTGGCGGAGGTCGTGCGCTTCCTCTGTCTGCCGGGCGCCGCGATGATCCACGGCCAGACGCTCGTGGTGGACGGCGGCTACTCCATCATGGGGTGACCATGGACCGACCCGGGGAACCGATCGAGGCTCCGGAGGCCGAGCACCTCGCCGTTCGGCGTGCGGCGGGCTTCCTGGATCACGGGCGGCGAGGCCGCTTCGCCGTGTCCGGGGCGGACCGGGCGGAGTTCCTCCAGGGGCTGCTTTCGAACGACGTCCGCTCGCTCCCGGAGTGGCAGGGGGCGGAGGCGCTCCTCCTGAAGCACCGGGGGAAGGTCATCGACGGGATGGTGGTGTACCACCGGCCCGGCGAGTACCTGCTCGACTGTCCGGAGGAGGTGCGGGCCGAGTTGCTCGCCCGCCTAACGATGTACGTCCTGTCTGACGGAGAGGACGGCCTGTCTGTCGATCCACGGGCCGCGGGCCGCGGAGATCCTGCGTCTTTCGGCGGGGTCTTCGGTCCCCACCGGTCACCTCGCGTTGCGCCCCATGGTGTTTCCGGAGGCGGAGGCGCTCGTGGCGCGGGTGGACTGGTACGGCGACAACGGGTTCGACGTCCATCTGCCGGCCTCGGCGGCAGGCTCCATCGCGGCCGCCCTCGCTGCGGCCGGCGCGCGGCGGGTGGGGCCGGCCGCGGGGGAGACCCTCCGGATCGAGGCCGGCCGGGCCCGATACGGGGCGGAGATCGACGGGAACACCCTGCCCGCGGAGGTGCCGGCGCTCGTCGAGCGGGCGGTATCCTTCACGAAGGGCTGCTTCGTGGGGCAGGAGACCGTGGCGCGGATCCGGACCTACGGCCACGTCAATCGCGAGCTCCGCGGTCTTCTGGTCGAGGGCGGGTCGCCGCCGGCGCCCGGCGCGGTGGTGCGCGCCGCCGGGGAGGTGGCGGGGGGCGTGACGTCCGCCTGTGTGCCTCCGACCCTGGGGTTCCCGATCGCCCTGGCGATGCTGAAACGGAAGCACCTGGAGCCGGGCACCGTCCTGGAGACGGACGCCGGGGGCGCAACGGTGCCCGCGCGGGTGGTGCCCCCGGGTGAGTGGAGCCGGGACGCGACTTCAGCGTTCAACGGTGTGAAACGGCTCTGATCACCGCGCGGGCGCCGCGAAGATTCTGGAGGTCAGTAGTTCAGATCGGGGGGCCTTCCAGAAGTTCCGGGTCGCCGCCTGGTTTCGGATGAATGCGAAACCTGTTCGGAGGCACTCCAGGGCTTTGTGGTCGAGCCGATGAGGATGCCCGGTCCTGCTTCAGTTCCGGGCGGCGTGGAGTTCCAGGAGGTTTCGCGTGGCGCAGACCATCGACCACTCCTCCTTGAGCTTCGAAAGGCTTCGGTGCCGGAACTTGCGGAATCCCCTCGCAATTTGATCCGGCCGAAGACCGGTTCGACGACCTGACCCGCGGACGGCAGGGACTCGTGGAGCGCCTGGCTTTCAGCTCCTCCCGCATCGCTTGCGTCCTCGGGTCCGTATGGAGCGTCCCGGAAGTTCGCCTGCATTCGGGGGCCGCTGCATCCCGGGCTGCCAGTGGACTCCATGGCGCTGACCGGAGCGGGTCCACGCCCGACCACCGCTTCGTGATCATCCAGGACCAGCCGGTAGCCCGCGACTGCCGAGAGTCCTCCCGATCCGAGGACGAAGCCGTTGACTTCCAGCAGCCCGTCGCCGAGAAGCTCCCTCGCGCCTGAAGGCTTACGGCGACGGGCTGCTAGGTCACCGGGCGAACGCAGCGGAACCCGATGTTGTCGAACTTGTCCTTCGGGTTCGCGTACAGATGGCGGTCGCAGCGCAGGAATTGCGGCGGATCGGCCCAGGAACCGCCGGAGATCACCTTCATGTCGATCTCGATCGGGTCCCAGTCCTTCTGCCACTCCCAGACGTTGCCGGCCATGTCACGGACGCCGAACACGGATCGGTTCGCCTCGAAGGCATCCACCGGTGTCACCATGTCGACGCCGTCGAGGTGGCCGAAATTCGCCACGTCGGGCTCGATCTCGTTCCCCCAGGGATAGATGCGGCCCTCGAGTCCGCGTGCGGCCTTCTCCCACTGGTCGGCGGTGGGGAGGGACTTGCCGGCCCACGTGGCGTACTTGTCGGCATCGTGCCAGGAGATACCCACCACGGGGGCGCGGGGCTTCCGGAGGCGCCCCTCGGCCCAGAACTTCGGCGGCCGGTAGCCGGTGGCCTCCATGAACTTCACGTACTCCTCGTTCGTCACCGGGAAGATGTCGATGTAGAAAGGCTCGAGTTCCTTCCTGTCCCGCTTCTCGCCCGACAGGAACGGGCCGCCCGGGACGAGGACCATGCCCTCGACCACGGCGATGATCTGCGACGCCGCCGGGTCGGAGGTCAGGGGCTTCATCTCCCGCTCGATGCGGGCGAAGATCGCCGCGCGCTCGTCGGCACCCATTTCGCCGAGGTTGCTGTTGATGTCCTCCAGACGGTCCTCGACGACGTCCCAGTCGGTTTCCCCGGTCTGGGAGCGGTAGCGCTCGAAGATCGCCTTGGCCTTGGCGAGATAGAGTTTCTCGAGGTCGGGTATCCGGAAGGCGAGTTCGAAGAGGAGGATCCCGAGGTAGTAGCACTCGTTGTCCTCGGCCGGATCGACCGTGGCGAAGTAGCTGTCCAGCACCTTGACCGCCTCTTCCTCCACGATATCGGAGGCCGAAGCGTGGGTGCAGTCCACGTACTTCTGCCAGATGAACTCCTTGATCCTCTGGACCTGCTCCTTCATCATCGATCGCCCTTCTTCGGGACGAAACGTGCCGAAACCCTTAAGCTATCCGCGGCGGCAGACGGTCCCAAGGGTTTTCCGAAAGCCGGAGAGGAGGCGGCCACGGCCATCCGGTGTCCGAAGTGCGGCCGGGAGTACGACGTGACGCTCTTCTCGTTCGGCGCCACGGTCCTCTGCCCCTGCGGCCGGACGGTCTCGGCGCGGGATCCGCACCGGGGACCAGCCGAGCCGGGGTTCGATCCACGGCGGCTCACCCGGGCGTTCGCGCGGGCCTCCGACGACATCGTGGCCATGATCCTCGACGCGGAAGTGGCCGAGGTGGACATCGATATCGCCATCGAGCGTCTGCGGG
>JALOQY010000164.1 GCA_025459285.1 Planctomycetota bacterium
GCCGCCGCCGCCCCACCCCCGCCAACCAGGGCGGGTAAACTGACCCAGGGTCATTCTTCCCGCCCGGGAGAACTGACCCAGGGTCATTCTTCCCGGCCGCGGCCACGACTGCGATCCCGCTGCCGTGGACTGGGTGGAGTGGTTCACCTCGGCGCGTCGCGACCCTCGGCCGGAGCGGGTCGTCCGGCGGGCGGCCCGGCCCGGGGAGGGGCGCCATCTCCGGCTCGAGGTGCTCGAAGTCGCCGGCGACGTCGAGGAGATCTTCGCGTCGAAGGTGAGCGCGGCGAAGTGGGGGCGGATGTCCCCCGCGGAGCAGCGGGAGTGGATGGCCGGGGAGATCGAGCGGAAGACGGCTCGCGCCGAGGCCCGGCGGGAGGGGCCGGGCCGCCTCGTCGTCAAGTCCACGGGGGTGAAGCGCCTTCGCCTGCTCCTCGGGCCCGATGACCTGCCCCCGGAGGGCGCGGTGGTCGTGACCCTGAACGGCCGGGCGCATCGTCGCACCGTGACTTCCGACGCCGCCGTCCTCCTCCGCGAGTTCGCCGCCACCCTCGACCGCTCCTTCCTCCCGGTGGCCGAGATCGCGGTGCCGTAGCCGGCCCCAGGATTTCGCGCCCGAAGGGGGCGGGAAAACTGACTCTGAGCAAATCTTCCCGGTTTTCCGTCACCGGCCGCGGCGGCGCGCGACCTGTTCCCGGAGGTTCAGCATGGCGAAGGGAGTCGTGTACGATGAGGTCATGTCGGAAGCGCGCCTGGTCACCGCCGAGGAACTCCTCGCGATGGGCGAGGGTCGCCGGGAACTCATCGCCGGGCGGGTGGTCGAGATGAGCCCCGCCGGCCATGAACACAGTTGCGTCGCCATGCGCATCGGACGACACATCGGGAACTTCGTCGAGAGCGCGCGGCTGGGCAATGTCTCCACGGCGGACGGAGGTTTCCGACTGGCCCGGGATCCGGATTTCGTTCGGGTCCCGGACATCGGCTTCGTCGTCGCCGCGCGTCTCCCGGGCCTTGACACCCGGGGGTACCCGCACCTGGCCCCGGACCTCGCGGTGGAGGTGGTTGCGCCGGACGACCGCTTCTCGGAGGTCGAGGCGAAGGCCCGGATGTGGCTCGCCCACGGAACGCGCCTGGTGTGGGTCGCGGACCCCGAGCAACGCCTGGTCTTCGTCTACCGCCCCGACGGCTCGCGGGTCGTCCACGGCGAGGCCGACACGCTCGACGGTGGCGATGTCCTGCCCGGCTTCGCCCTTCCCGTCGCGCCCAGCGTCGCAGGGCGGGAAAACTGACCCTGGGTCATTCTTACCGGGTTTGGGGCGGAGGCGGCGGGAACGGAGGGCCGCCGCCTCCGGGAGTGTCGCGCGAGGGGGCTTACGCCGGGACGGCCTTGTAGCCGTAGAAGAGGACGCCGGCCTCGCCCTCGCCGCGGAGTTTGCGGAACTCGATCTTCACCGAAAGGCCGATCGCGAGCGATGCCCACCGCGTAGGGGGCGGAGTCCGTGTACTCCTCCGGGGCGACACGGATCACCGTGAAGGTCAGAACCGTGCCGTGGTCGGGCAGCACGACGGTCCGGAACTTCCGGCTCCCGCAGGCCGGACAGACGCGCCGCGGCGGGAACGAGACCTCGCCGCAGTCCTTGCACTTGCCGGCCTCGAAACGGTACCGCTGCGGGATCTCACGCCAGTAGCGAGCCGTGGTGATCGACATTACGACACCTCCAGGATGTGAACCGTGCTGCTGGCGCCGGTCCCGCCCATGTTCTGCGCGAGGCCCCGCTTCGCGCCCTTCACCTGCCGTTTCCCGGCCTTCCCGCGGAGCTGGGTCACGAGCTCGTGGATCTGCGCGACGCCCGTGGCGCCCACGGGGTGGCCCTTGCTCTTGAGCCCGCCGCTCGCGTTCACCGGGATGCGCCCGCCGATGGCCGTCTCGCCGGCTTCCACCGCCGGTCCGCCCTGGCCGCGCTTCACGAGTCCGAGCGCCTCGGTCACCATGATCTCGGCGATCGTGAAGCAGTCGTGGACCTCGGCGAAGGAGATGTCCGCCGCGCCGCACTTCGCCTGCCGGTAGGCCTGCTTCGCGGCTTCCGCGGTGGACCGGAGGAACGTCAGGTCCTTGCGGTCGGCCAGCGCGATCGTGTCGCTCGCCTGGCCGCTGCCGGTCACCCGGATCGGGATGCCCTTCGCGACCCGGCGCGCCGTCCTGGCCGGCACGATGAGCGCGCAGGCCGCGCCGTCCGTGATGGGGGAGCAGTCGAGGACTCCGAACGGGTCGGCCACCTTCGTGGCACCGAGGACCTGCTCCAGGGTCACCGCGTCCTGGTACTGGGCGTGGCTGTTCTTCGAGCCGTTCAGGTGGTTCTTCACCGCCACCATCGCGAGCTGCTCGCGCGTGGTCCCGTACTTCGCCATGTGCGCGCGGGCCATCATGGCGTAGAGGCCGGGGAACGTCACCCCGTGATAGGCCTCGTACTCGGCGTCGGAGGCCGCGGCCAGCGCGCGGGTCGCCCCGCCGCCGTCCACGTCCGTCATCTTCTCGAGGCCGCCGACGAGCACCACGTCATGGTAGCCCGAGGCCACGGCCATGAGCCCGGCCCGGAAGGCCGCGCCGCCCGAGGCGCAGGCCGACTCCGTGCGCGTGGCGGAGATCGGCGCCACCCCGAAGTAGTCCGCCACGAGCGCGCCGATGTGCTCCTGGCCCGTGAAGAGGCCGCCGGTCATGCAGCCGACGATGATCGCCTCGATGCGCCCGGGCTCGACCCCGGCGTCGTCGACGGCGTTCACCGCCGCCTCGACGAAGAGGTCCCGGATCGAGCGGCCCCAGAGCTCTCCCCACTCGGAGAGGCCCACTCCTACGACCGCGACGTCTCTCATGGCTCTATCCCTTCCTGATCTTTCCCCGGAACTTCGCGTAGGTGCCGTAGTCCAGGTAGGTCTTGTTCTTGTCGAGGTAGTCCGTGGTGTGCGGGGCGAGGTCGCGCACCTCGTCGATCCGCTCCGTCACCCGGTACACGAAGCCGTCGCTGCCGGAGCCCGAACCGTAGGAGACCATGAAGATCCGGTCTCCCTTCTTCGCCACGTCGAGGATCGCCGTGAGGCCGATCGGGGAGGCGCCGGAGTAGGTGTTGCCGAGCCGCGGGGACAGCCAGCCGGGCTCGATCTGCTCCTTCGTGAAGCCGAGGGCGAGCGCCGCCCGCAGGGGGAACTTGCCGTTCGGCTGGTGGAAGACCGCCCACTCGAAGTCCGCGGGCTTCATCTTCGCCTTCGCCAGGAGGTTTCGCGCGCAGGAGAGGGTGTGCTTGAAGTAGGCCGGTTCGCCGGTGAAGCGCCCCCCGTGCTTCGGGTAGTGCTCGTACTCGCGCCGCCAGAAGTCCGGCGTGTCGGTCATGTAGGAGCAGGTTTCGAGGACCTCGGCCACCACCCTCTCCTTGCCGAAGATGAAGGAGGCCGCGCCGGCCGCCGCGGAGTACTCGAGCGCGTCGCCCGGGGCGCCCTGGGAGGTGTCGGCGCCGATGCCGAGGCCATACTTGATGAGCCCCGCCCGCACGAGGCCGTACGCCACGAACATGCCCTCGGAGCCCGCCTTGCAGGCGAACTCCATGTCCGCGCAGTGGATGTTCGGGACCGCGCCGATGGCCTCCGCCACCACGGTGCCGGAGGGCTTCACGGCGTAGGGGTGGGACTCGGAACCGATGTAGATGCAGCCGATCTCCTGGGGATCGATCCGCGCGCGCCGCAGCGCGTTCTTCGTCGCCTCCACGGACATCGTGATGACGTCCTGGTCCGGCGCGGGGACCGATTTCTCCTGGAGCATCAGCCCCTTCTTGTAGCTCGGCGCGTCCGCCCCCCAGACCTTGGCGATCTCCTCCACCTTGATCCGCTGGCGGGGTACGTAGGCGCCGTATCCGACGATGCCTGGCATGCACACCTCCTGGTTCAGTCTTCTCAGAAGCGCCGCATTCTAAGGGGCCGTCGCGGTTCGGGCCAGAACCCATCGGGCGAACTACCCCCTCGACGGAGCCCACCGCCGGTGGTATCCTGAGGGCACGGCGGGCCGTTCGGGTGTGTCAGGGGGCATTCCGGGGCTGGCAGCTCCGGGGGAGATGGAGGACATGGGGTCGGTTACGAGACTTCGGTTGCTGAACCGTATGGGCACCAGGGAGATCACCAGGCTGTCGGTGGATGTCGATCCATCGGTTCCGCCCGGGCCGCTGACTCTGCCCGGGGCGCCGGGTGGCGGTTCGCCGCTGTTGCCCGGGTTGGACTACGTCACCACGCAGGTCCCGAAGCCCGATGCGACCGATGCCGTGCACGTCGACGTCGACCTGCGGGATCCCGTCACGAGCCTCGTCACGACCAGCTCGATCGACTGCCAGTTGCCGGCGACGATGGACGATTTCGAGGAGGTCCTCGTCTACGCAGGTCCCCTGCTCGGTCTGCCGGGCGAACACGTGCACCTCCGGGTGACCCTGCGCGACTACCCCGCGGCGGGACAGCTCTGTGACGTCTCGTCCCCCGTGGAGAGACCGTTCGACATCGTCTGAGCGAGGAAGAGGAGGTCGATCATGGCCAGGAAGAAGTCTCCGAAGGAGTCCGCGGCCCCGGTGATGCGGAAGGCCCGGATGGCGAGGTTCCGGTTGCTCAACCGGTCGGCCGCGGATCCCATCACGGGCTGGAAGGTCACGGGGGATGCCGGGGTGATCCTGCTCGACGAGACGCTCACGCCGCCGCTCCCCCCCGGCCAGTCGAAGAGCAGCGCGCCTCTCCCCCCCCTGCCCGTGGTGAACGGCATCCAGGTGTCCGTCTGGTTCCAGAATCAACCGATTCCCCACGTGGGCTCGAGCCCCGTGCCGCCGGGGGGAGTCCTGGCCAGCCTGGATGTGGAGGCCGGGTTGCCGCCGGCACTGATCCTCCACGTCTCATGATGCCGCCCATCGCGCTGTGGCGGGCGACGGCCGCGTGTCGCGCCTGCGGGCTCCTGCTACTGGCCCTCGCGCTCGCTCCGGCGGCCTCCGGCGGGCCGGTGGAGGACTTCGAGGCGCGGATGGAGGAGGGCCGCACCCTCTACGCGGCCGGGAAGTACCAGCCCGCGGACGCATCGTTCGCCGAGGCCTTCCGGCTCGCGGAGGCCGGGGGTCTTCCCGCGCCGCGGAAGCTCGAGGCGCTCATCGCCCGGCTCGATCCGCTCGACGAGACGTTCCAGTACCTCACGCTGCGCGACGTCACGCGGCAGATCCTGGCCGTGCAGGTAGCCGCCGGGGACCTCGAGGGGGCGGTCCAGACGCAGATGGACCTCGGGTACCTGTTGACCGTCCTCAACAACGGTCGCGAGGCGATCCCCATCCTGCGCGACGCGCTCCGGTACCACGAGACCCGGGGTAACGCCGCCGAGGCGGCCCTGGCCGAGACGAGACTCGGGAACGCCTGCCTCGCGACCCTCAGCCTGAAGCCCGCCCTGGCCCACGCCATGGCCGCAGAGAGCTTCTATCGCAGGAAGGGCGATGCTTCGGGTCTTCTGGAGGTCCTGCAGGTGCTGGCGATCGTCCACCTGACCACCGGCGACCACGAGGCCGCTCGGGAGTGCGTCGAAGAAGGTCTTTCGCTGGAACCGATCCCCCTGTACCGCGCGACCTACATGTCCCTCCGGTCCGTCCTGCTGGAAAGCTCCGGGGATCTCGCCGGGGCGCTCCGGCTTCGAGAGGAGGCGGCGGCCTGCCTCCACGAACTCGGGGACATGCAGGCCGCGGCGGAGGAGTGGCTCCAGGCGGCCCGCCTGCTGGTGGGTCAGGGCCGCGTCGATGAAGTCCGCCGCAAGTGCGATCGGATCGAGGAGATCGGCGGCTGGCATCCTTACATGGATGCCGCGCTCCGCAATCGGCGGGGGGACCTGGCACTCGCCTTGAAGGAACCGGCCGCGGCGAGCGTGCTCTACGAGGAAGGCGTGGCGCGGGCCTCGGCCCTTCCGGACCCGGCCCTCGTCTGCGAAGGGCTCACGGGACTCGCCGCATCCCGGATCGCCCTCGACGACCTCGGGGGGGCGCGCGATGCCGTGGTGCGGGCGCTCGGCGTCGTGGACCGGATGACCATGGGTCTCTCGCCGGTGCGAGCGGCCCTGACGGGGCAGGGCGGCGGCCGGCGTCACCTCTTCTCGATCGCGAAGCGGACGGCCTTCCTGCAGCCGGGGACTTCCGACACCTTCGATCTGCTCGAGCGCACCCGGGCCGGAGCCGTGGCTTCCGCCGCCGATGTCACCTACGCTTCGCCCGCGGATCCCGATCTCGCCCGGCGGCACCAGGCGGCTCGCGAGAAGTTCGAGCAGTCCCGCCTGCGATGCGAGGCAGCCGGACAGACCGGGAGACGTGCCGATGTGAAGGAGGCGACCCAGGAGTACCGGCGCGACCTTCGCGACTACATGCTGATGGAGGAACTTGTCCGCGGCGGGTCGACCGCGGGCCGCGAGATCGTGGGCCTTTCCATGGCCAGGGCGGAGCTTTCGCCGGGGGACGTCCTTCTCCTCGGCGCGCTCGAAGGCGGCCGGCTCCGGGCGCTCGTGATCGACCCGGAGCGGGAGCGCGTGGTGGATCTCTGCTCGGAGCAGCAGGCCCGGGAAGCCGCCGAGAGCCTGCTCGCCGCGGTCTGGACGAAGGCCGAACGCGTCGACCTCGATGGTGCGCGGGCCCGCTTCCTCGATCCACTGGCTCTTCCGCCCGGGGTGACGCGGATCCTCATGAGCCCGGACGGGCCGCTCTCCGTGCTGCCCTGGTCCCTGCTCGAGCCCCGGCGGGAGGTCGTGCTGGTGCCCTCGGCCACCGCTCTCTGCCTGCTGCGCCGGCTCGGCGGTCGCCCGGGGCGGAGGATCCTGGCGCTCGGCGCGCCGGACTGCAGTTCCCTGCGCAAGGGCTGGCTGCTCCGTGCCCTCGGGTGCTCCGGCGGTCTGGAGGCCCTGCCGGAGAGCCTCGAGGAGGTGCAGGCGGTCGTTCGGCCCGGCGACGTCTGCCTCTCCGGCGCAACGGCCAGCGAGCGCGGGTTTCGGGAGCATCTTGCGCTGGAGGGGCGCTGGCGGGCGATCCACCTCGCCTGCCACGGCTTCACGAACCTGAGGCGGCCGGGATGGACATCGCTCATCCTGACGCCCGCCCACGAGGAGGACGGCTTCCTGACGCTGCTGGAGGTCTTCGGTCTGCGGACCCCCGCGGACCTCGTGGTCCTCTCGGCCTGCGAGAGCGGCCTCGGGCGGGAAGTCGACAGCGAAGGGATCCTCGGGTTCCCCACGGCCTTCCTCAGCGCCGGGGCGTCCCGCGTGCTGGCGAGCCTGTGGAAGGTGGACAGCGACGCCACGCGGGCGCTGATGACGAAGTTCCACGAACGCTGGAACCCGGCGGAAGGCCCCGGCCTTCCCGCCCCGGTGGCGCTGCGGGAGGCCCAGGCCTTCGTCCGCTCGAAGCCGCGCTGGGCCGCCCCGTTCTACTGGGCCGGCTGGGTTCTCTGGGGCCTCCCCGACTGACCGGTGGAACGGCCCGGGTCGGATCGCCGGGATGGTCACCGCGCGGGCGGGGTATCCTGAACGTCGATGCGGCTCTTCCTCGTCATCGTCGGGATCGGGGTGCTCCTCGCGGGCGGGGGGGTGATCGTCTGGACGGCGGCGGACCTGCCGCCGGTGGGGCTGATGGTGCGACACGGCTTCCCGCCGGCGGGGGGGCCGACAGGGCGGGAGATCACGATCGAGGGGGTCCGGTTCGTGGAGATCGGGGCGGGGTACTTCCGCATGGGATCGTGGTCGCAGTGCGACCGGGGGGACCTGCCAGGTCGGATCTGCGCGCGGTTCAAGCTGCCGTGGGGGAAGCAGCCGGGGCCGCAGGGGAACGAGGCGCCGGTGCACTGGGTTCGGATCGCGCGGCCGTACTGGCTTTCGGTCACGGAGGTGACCAATTCCCAGTACGCGCGGTTCGACCCGGAGTACGAGCGGAGCGAATGCTCACCGGGCGACCATCATCCGGTGGTGGAGGTGAGCCAGGACGACGCGCGGCGGTACTGCGAGTGGTTGTCGGGTCGGGGGCCGCTCGCGGTGCGGCTACCGAGCGAGGCGGAGTGGGAATACGCATGCCGGGCGGGATCGACGACGGAGTACTGCTTCGGGGGGGACGAGGCGGGGCTCGTGGAGTACGCGTGGTTCGGTGCGAACGCGGGCGACGGCGCGGGGGAGGTGGGGACGCTACGAGCGAACCGGTGGGGTCTCTTCGACCTGCACGGGAACGTGTGGGAGTGGTGCGGGGACCGGTGGCACGACGACTACCAGGGAGCGCCGGACGATGGGACGGCATGGGTGGAGGGCGCCGCGCCGTTCCGGGTCTTCCGCGGCGGGGGCTGGCGCTGGCCGGCCGTCTTCTGCCGTTCCGCCGGGCGCGTCGGGCTCCTCCCCGTCGGCCGCTGGGACTCCCTCGGCTTCCGCCCCGCCGCTTCGGGCGGACGGTAGCTCACAATGCACCTTTCGTCGCGGCTGACGTAAGTTGTTTATTCATCGGGTATGAATGACATCTGTGCTTGGGGACACCCCCCCGGGGGCAGCCTTCCTTGCGTCTTCAGTGTCTGTACGAGGGCACGGACGCGCGGGGAATCGAGCTGTTTCCTGTCGACTCGCCATGGGGCGAAGGCCACCACCTGGTTCCTGTTGATGGCGCCCATCCGTTCGAGTCCGAGGAGTCCATTGCGGCTGATGGCGAGGTAGGAGGCGGCCTCGCTCATGGTGAGAGTGGTCATGCGCGCGGGGGGCTCGGCGATCCGGATGTCGTGTTTTCTGCGGAACTGGCGGGCGCGCTCCTCGGTCCATGGGAGTCCGGTAGGGGTCTTCGTACCGTGCATGTTCAGCACCCGCGCGGTCTCGGCGTCGCCGATGCCGTCGGCGCCCAACCGGCGGACCAGCCCGATCAGATCCGGGTCGGCGGCATTGCCGCGCCGGCGGTCGTACTTCTTCACGTGGATCCGGGTGTGGACACCCCCCTGCCAGTGCAGGGTGACCTCGATCCTCCGATCCTCCGGCTGGACATCGACGAGGATCTCCCGGAGGACGGTGCGCAAGAGGGCCTTCTTCAATCGAGGATCTGCGTCCGGGTGGTTCCACACCGCAGGGAAGTTTCCGGCGAGATCCTCGAGCTGACGACGCTGATCGGTGGTCAGCCGCGGAGCGTGCTGGACGGCGTTCTCGAGGCGGTCCCGGGCCTCCTTCAGGTCGGCGAGTTTCTCGTTGAGCCTCGCTTCGAGGGTGTCGGCCACAAGGCGGTTCCTGGGGTCCACGAGATCGAACTGGGTGAAGGCACGGTCGGCTTCGTACTGCGCGGCCTCCACGGCGAGACGGAGGCCATCGAGACGCAGCTTCCATTCCTCCTCGCCTTGCTCGAAGGCCGCGATGGATGCCTTCAGGGCGAGCGGTTCGAGGGCCCGGCACAGTTCCTCACCGACGCGCCGGTCGATCTCCGTGGCGCCGAAGGACATGCATCGTCGGGAGCCTTTGGCGTGGCCCGCGTCACAGCTGTACTGGGCGCTCTTCGACTTGCTCTTGTAGCTGACGTACAGCCGATTGCCACACCTACGGCAGCGCAGGAGGCCGGTGAGCAGGGCCAGGCCTTCCCGGATGGCGCCCATGTTGTCGTCCTGTTCCAAGCGGGCCCTATTCTCCGTGATGCGGGCGACATTGGCCACGATCCGGGCCCACGGAACATAGGACGGATGGTGATCCTGAAGGCACACGCGGCAGTCGCTCAATGAGGTGGTGGGGCCCTTCACCCGCTTGATGAGGCGGCCGTCGCGGAACTCGACGGAGGTACGGCGGCGTCCCCACACGTAGGCCCCGGCGTAGATGGGATGGACGAGGAGTTTCTCCAGAGTCTTGGCGGTGGGTATCTGCCAGGCGATGAACTCGCCGGGCCCGCGCTTGCGGATGGGGAAGACCGTCCGGTGGTCGCGGTACCACAAGGCGAGTTGTCGGACGCTGGTGCAACGGTCGAACTGTGCGAAGAGCTCCCGGATGGCCGCCTGGACGCGCTGATCGGGATCGAGGACGATGCGTCTGTCGGGGTCGTGGACGAAGCCGGGTGGCAGAGGGGTGCGCAGTTCGCCGCGGGCGGCCTTGGCCTCGATGCCGCTGCGCATGCGCAGCTTGATCATCTGGAGTTCGTTCTCGGAGAGCATGCCCTTGATGCCGAGGACGAGGCGGTCATTTGGGATGGCGAGGTCGTAGATCTGATCGAGATCGGCAATGAGGGTGCCGAAGAAGCCGCACAGTTCGAAGAGCTGGGCCCAGTCCCGGGAGTTGCGGGAGAGTCGGGAGGCGTCGAGGCACAGGACGATCCCGACCTGTTTCATGGTGATGCGGGTGGTGAGTTCGCGGAAACCCGGACGGTCGGCGAATCCGGCGGCCGAGACGCCGAGGTCATCGTCGATCAGGACGGGCTGGGACCACCCGAGTGCGATGGCCTTCTCGCGGAGCCCGACCTGGAGGCGGGTGCTTTCGGTGTGGTTGCGCAACTGCATCTCGGTGGACTGTCGGACGTACACCATGGCCAGGCGGGCGCGGTGCTCGGTGGTGATGCGGTGGTCAGCGTCGCCGGTCATGGTTTGCCTCCTCCCGTGCCTTGATCTCCTGGGCCCGCAGGATCTGCAGAAGCAGGGCTCCCATGGCTTGCGCGGTCTTCCTGGCGACTTCGTCGGGCAGAGAGATCTGCTCGCCGGGGACTGCCAGAAGCAGTTGTCGTTCCTTCCTGCTCATCACGATGACCCTCCTCGGGGACAGAGCCATGCGGCATCATGCCCGACGGGGTGGGACCGAAGAGGAAGGGCCGGCCGAGGATGCCGGCGACTTCGAGCAGGGCAGGGACAGAGACGAGGAGATGTTCGGTGAGGTGCAGGCTTGCGGCGGCCGCTTCGGTCATCCAGGCGGGGATGGTCAGTC
>JALOQY010000165.1 GCA_025459285.1 Planctomycetota bacterium
AGCAGCCCGTCGCCGAGAAGCTCCCGCGCGCATGAGGGCTTACGCCGACGGGCTGCTAGCCACGCTTCCAGACGGTTCCACGGGAGGTGTCCTCGAGCAGGATGCCACGCCCGGCGAGATCCCGGCGGATCCGGTCGGCCTTGGCGAAGTCCCGCTGGCGCCGGGCCTCGGCGCGGGCCTCGATCAGTCGGGCGACCTCTTCCTCGAGCGTCTCCTCGCGCGGCGCTTCGGCCAGTTTCAGGCCGAGTACCCCGTCCATCGCCGCGATCGCCCCGCGGACCGCGGCACCATCCCCGGCAGAGAGCGGGACCCCCGCCCGGTTCACCTCGGTCACTAGACCGAGGAGCGCGGCGCGGGCCGGCGAGACGTTCAGGTCGTCGTCGATGGCGGCGTCGAAGTCCGCCCGTGCCCGCGCCGCTGCCGCCACCACCTCCGGCCGGTCCGGCGCGGCGGCGTCCGGGCCGATCTTCCCGAGGAGATCCCGGATCCGCGCGAGGTTCTTCGCCGCCTCCGTAAAGAGATCGAGAGTCAGATTCATCGGAGAGCGGTACTGGACCGACAGGAGCGCCAGCCGCACCGCCATCGGCTCGTGCCCCATCGAAAGCACGTCACGGAGCGTCCAGAAGTTCCCCGCGCTCTTCGACATCTTCTCGCCGTTCACGAGGAAGTGGCGGGCGTGGAGCCAGAAGCGCGCGAAGGGCCGCCCCGTGGCCGCCTCGGACTGGGCGATCTCGCACTCGTGGTGCGGGAACCGGTTGTCCTCGCCCCCGGTGTGGACGTCGATCGACTCGCCGAGGTGCGCCATGGCCATCACCGAGCATTCGATGTGCCAGCCCGGGAAGCCGCGACCGAAGGGCGAATCCCACTGCATGAGATGGCCGGGGTCGGTCTTCCACAGCGCGAAGTCCGCGGGATTCCGCTTCTCCGGGTTCGGGTCGAGGCGGGCCCCGGCCTTGAGCTGCTCCACGGTGTTCCCGGAAAGTCGCCCGTAGGCGGGGAAGGTGGAGAGGTCGAAGTAGACGTTGCCCCCGATGGCGTAGGCATGCCCCTTCGCCACGAGCTGCTCGATGAGGGCGATCATCCCGGGGATCGACTCCGTCGCCCGGGGGTAGGCGGAGGCCTTCCGGAAATTGAGAGTCTCGATGTCCGTGAAGAACGCCTGCTCGTAGAACCGCGCCACCTCCAGGGGGTCCATGCCGAGACGGCGCGCGGCCACCGCCATCTTGTCCTCGCCGGTGTCGCGCAGGTCGTCCACCGTCATGTGGCCGACGTCGGTGATGTTCATCACCTGCCGGACGGAAAACCCGCGGGCCTCGAAGGTCCGCCGGAGCAGGTCGGCCAGGAGGAAGGACCGGAAATTGCCGATGTGCGCGTAGTCGTAGACCGTGGGGCCGCAGTTGTACATCGTGACCCGCCCGGGCACGAGCGGCGTGAAGTCCTCCTTCGAGTTGGAGAGCGAGTTGTAGAGCCGGATACCCATGGGCTACCTTTCGAGCTGGACGACGGCGAAGGCCTCGACCGCGTCGCCCGACCCCACCGGGCCGAGCCCCTCCGCGGTCTTCGCCTTCACGTTCACGCGGTCCGGCGACACGCCGAGGGCGGCGGCGACCGAGCGCCGGATCGCGTCGCGGTGCGGGCCGACCCGGGGCTTCTCGAGGACCACCGTCAGGTCCGCGTTCGAGACCCGAAGCCCCCGCTCCGCGGCGAGGCGGACCGCCGCGGCCACGAAGGACGCGCTGGCCACGCCCCGATAGCGGGGATCCGTGTCCGGGAAGTGCGTCCCGATGTCGTCGAGGCCCGCCGCCCCCAGCACGGCGTCGGTGAGCGCGTGGAGGAGGGCGTCACCGTCGGAGTGGCCGAGGGTCCCGCGGTCGGCGGGCAGGGCGACGCCGCCCACCATGAGCGGCCGCCCCGGCGCGAGCCGGTGGACATCCCATCCGTGGCCGATCCTCGTCATGCCGTCCTCCGCCGCTTCCGCCGCCGCGAGCGCCGAGACGATCGCGAGATCGGCGCGCTCCGTCACCTTCAGGTTCCACGCCTCGCCGCGCACCATCGTGACGCGGCCCCCCGCGTGCCGGACGAGGGAGGCCTCGTCGGTGGCCACGGCGAGGAAGCCGTCGGTCCCGGCCTTCGCGAGCGCCGCCGCGAGGACCGCCCGCCGGAAGACCTGCGGCGTCTCGGCGTGCCAGACCTCTTCCCGGGGAACCGGTTCGAGGACGGCGAGGTCCGAATCCGTCCGGAGCAGCGTGTCCCGCGCCGGAACACCCACCACCGCCGCCCCCTCCCGGACGGCGACCGCCACCGCCCGGCGCGCGGCGTCGAGGGAGAAGAGCGGCCGCACGGCGTCGTGGACCAGCACCGGGTCGGCGTCCGGGCGGAGCGCGGCGAAGCCGTTCTGCACCGATTCCTCGCGGAAACGCCCCCCGGCGACCACCGCCGAGACCCCGAGGGCGGCGAACTCCGCGGCGTACTCCCCGCGGATCGCCCCGGCGCGCTCCGCGGGGAGTACGAGGACCATCTCCGCCGTCCCGTCCAACCGGCGGAGCCGCCGGAGGGTTCGAAAGAGGAGCGGGACGCCCCGGACGGGCACGAGGATCTTCTCCCCGCCGAACCGGGTCCCCGCCCCGCCCGCCGCGACGATCACGCCGAGGGCCATGACCGGAAGATAGCCCGAACCCCCGGAGCGGGCACGAGGTTTCGCCGCATTTCGTGTATGATCCTTCCCGGAAGGAGTACTGCTTGAGTCGCGTTCGAGTCGTCGGCATCGACCCCGGGACCCGCTCCGTCGGGATCGGAGTGGTGGACCGGGAGGGGAATCGCCTCTCGCTCGCGGCCTTCGAACTCGTGGCCCCCGGGCGCATGGACGGCGACCTGCCGGCGCGCCTCAAGGCCGTACACCTCGGCATCCGGGACGCCCTCGTCCGGCACCGGCCGGACGCCGTGGCCCTGGAGGAGGCCTTCTACGGGAAGAGCGCCCCCCCCCGGCGACGGTGAAGAAGGCGGTCACCGGCTCCGGGGCGGCGCACAAGTCCCAGATCGGGCACATGGTGAAGGTCCTCCTCGCGATCCGCGAGGAGGTGCCGGAGGACGTGGCCGACGCACTGGCGGTGGCCCTGTGCCACCTGAACCGCCGGTAGCCGGCCGGAAAGGAGCTGAGGAAGCCTTGGACCTGAGCGGAGCGGCCGTCGTCGCCCTGATCGCGGGCTCGGTGTCGTTCGTCTTCACCCTCGGCGAGGCCGCGCTCCAGAACTACTCCGCGGCCCGCCTGCTCGCGCGCGCCCGGCGCCGGGGCTCCGAGGACCGCGTCCGCGTCTTCCTCGACGAGGACGAGCGGATCCTGCTCTCCTGCCTGACCATCGCCCTCCTGTCGAAAACCGTGTTCGTCCTCGCGGTCTTCGCGTGGGTGCGCGGCGACGAGACCCCCGCGGATACGCTCATGATGGTGAAGGCCGGGGCGGTGGCCCTGGCGGCGCTCCTCACGATCGGCCGCGTCCTGCCCCTGTTCATCGGGCGGATGTTCGCCGAGGAGATCCTCTCCGGGCTCCGGGTCTTCCTGGTGGTCTCACACCGGATCTTCCGGCCGGTCACCTGGCTCCTCACCGGCATGGGCCGGGTCACGGAGCGGCTCGCCGGACGCAAGCTCGCCCGGGATGGGCTCGAGGAGATCGAGGACGAGATCCTCTCGGCCGTCGAAGAGGGCGAGGCGGAAGGCGTCCTCCGCGAGGAGGAGGCCGAACTGATCGAGCGGGCCCTCGAGCTGCGTGACGCCGACGTGGCCGACTGCATGACCCCGCGCACCCGAATCTTCGCCCTGGAACTCGGCACGCCGCTGCCGGACGCCATCCGGCGCATCGCCGAGGCCGGCCACTCCCGGGTTCCCGTCTTCCGCAAGACCCTCGACGAGGTGGCCGGAGTCCTCTACGCGAAGGACGTGCTGAAGCTCTGGGAGAGCCGCGAGGCCCCGCCGCCGAGCCTCGCCCGGCTCGCGCGGAAGCCGTTCTTCGTCCCGGAGACGAAGAAGATCGGCACGCTCCTCGACGAATTCAAGCGCACGCGGGTCCACATGGCCATCGTGCTCGACGAGTATGGTGGCACGGCGGGCCTGATCACGATCGAGGACATCCTGGAGGAGCTCGTCGGGGAAATCGCCGACGAGTACGACAAGCCCGTGGACGTTCCGCTCGTCCAGGAACTCCCGGACGGCCGCGTGGAGGTGGACGCGAAGCTCCACGTGGACGACCTCGGGGGGATCTTCGAGACCGAACTCCCCTCGCAGGACTTCGACACCGTGGCCGGTCTCGTCGTGACATTCCTCGGTCGGGTCCCGCCCCCCGGCGAGCAGTTCGACTGGCTCGGCCTGCACTTCGAGGTGGTGGAGGCGAACGAGCGGGCGGTGAACCGGGTCCGCGTGCGGAGGACCGCCCCCTGAAGCGCGACGAGGACCTCGCCCTGGTGCTCCGCAAGTACGACTACTCGGAGCACTCCCAGGTCCTTCGGCTCTTCACACGCGGCGAGGGGATGGTCTCCGTCCTCGCGAAAGGCGTGAAGAAGGAGAAGTCCTCCTTCGGGGGAGCCCTCGACGTCTTCTACCTCGGGTCGGCCGCGGTCCTGCGGCGCCCCCGGGCCGGCCTCGACCTCCTCGCCTCCTTCCGCGTGGAGACGGCGTTCCCGGGCCTCCGGGAGGCGCTCCCGCGCTTCCTCGCCGCCTGCCACCTCGAGGAGATCCTCTCCGGCATGGTCCGGGAGGCGGAGCCCCACACGCCGCTCTTCGACGACACGGTGGCCGGCCTCAGCGCCCTCGAGACCGCCCCGGAGGACCGCGTGGCGCCGCTCCTCGCCGCCCTCGAGCTCGCGACGCTCCGGGAACTCGGTTTCGCCCCGAGCCTCGCGCGCTGTGCCCACTGCGGAGGGGAGGCCGCGGGTCCAGGAACGGGCCTCTCCGTGCGCCTCGGCGGCGTCCTCTGCCCGGCCTGCGGCGCGGAGGACGCGGGCGCCCGCCGGCCGGCCGCGGGCACCCTCGCGACGCTCCGGACCCTCGCGCGGTCGGATCCGCCCCGCGCGCTCCGCGTGCTTCTCTCCCCCGCCGAGCGCCGGGAGATCCGCTCCTTCCTCGACGCCTTCGAGGAGTGGCGGATGGAGCGCCCGCTCCGCACCGCCCGGTTCCTTGGCTAACCGCCTCCGCGGAGCCTTCCGGTTTCACGCGGGAGCCGGTATGCTGGCCCGCGGTGGCTCGCCACCGGGGAGGTTCCCATGCTCCGAATCGCGCTTCGCCTGTCCCTCGTCGCGCTCGCCGGCCTCGCCGCCGCCTGCGCCACGGTCGGGGACGATCCTCCGCCCGGCGCTTCCGCGGCAACCCTCCTCGAAGCCGGCAAGGCCCGCCTCGAGGCCGGCCTGCCGAACCGCGCCGCGGACCTCTTCGAGCTCGTCATCGAGGATCACGGCGAGAGTCCGGAGGCGGAGGAGGCGGCGTGGCTCCTCGGCGAGGTCTACTTCGCCGACGAGCGCTGGCGCAAGGCCAGCCGGGCGTTCCAGGACTACCACGAGGCGAATCCCCTCGGCCGGCTCGGCGAGCTCGAGAACCGCATGTACGATCTCGGCGTGAAGATGTTCCTGAGCGGGCAGTCCGGCCTGTTCGGCCTCGGGATCTTCCCCTCCTTCGGGGAAGCGCCGGAGACCTTCGAGTGGCTCCTCGTGAACCTCCCCACCGGCGCCCGCGCCGATGACGCCCTCATGTTCATGGCACGGATCCACCTCGACGAGGAGCGGTGGGCCGAGGGGATCCTCCACCTCGACCGGCTCCTCGCCGGCTACCCGCAGAGCGAGTGGGCGCTCACCGCCCGGTTCCTGAAGGCTTCGGCCCACCGGAGCCTCTCCCGCGGCCCGGACTACGACGAGAAGACGCTCCTCGAAGCGAAGAAGAGCTTCGAGGCCTACGTGAAGCTCGTCTCGCGCGACCCGGCCCGGCAGGTCGAGTACGCCGACCGCCTCGCGGAGGCGAAGGAGGCGATCACCGGGATCGAGAGCCGGCTCGCCCAGAAGAAGCTGCTCATCGGACGGTGGTACACCTCCCAGGAGCGCTGGCCCTCGGCGCGGATCTACCTCGACGACGCGGTGAAGACCGCGCCCGGTTCCGAAGGCGCCGCGCAGGCCCGCGGGCTCCTCGATGAACTCGAGGACGCCGGCCGATGAGAGCCGCGGTCCTCGGCGCCCTCCTCTCCTGCCTCGCCCTCCCCGCCGCCGGCTGCGGCTACAGCGCGGGCCAGGCCGCGGGCGGCGGGAAGTCGATCGCCGTCCCGCTGTTCACGAACACCACCTTCCGCCGGGACCTGGAGCGCGACCTCACCCGCGCCGTCCATCAGGAACTGCGGACCCGGTCGGGCTACGCCCTGCGCTCCGAACCCGCGGACCTCGTCCTCACGGGGAAGGTCGTCGAGATCGCCGAGGGGGTCCTCTCGGAGTACGAGGGAGCGGAGATCCGCGAGTCCTCGGTCCGCATCGTCGCCGAGATCACGGTGACCGACTCCCGGACCGGCGAGAAGATCGTCGACCGGCTGCGGGTGGCGGAGCGCCGGTCCTTCGCCCCGGTGAAGGGCGAGAGCGTCCGGTCCGCGGAGTCGGCCGCGATCCGCGGCCTCGCCGAACGAATCGTCTCGACCCTCGAGGCGGGGTGGTGAACGGATGACCGAGCCGACCCACAAGGACGACCGGCCCCGGGAACGCCGCCCCCGGAGTTTCGCCACGATCTTCGCCATCCTCGCCTGCGCCGGGCTGATCCTCTACGCGGTCGGCGGCGGCGGCTCCTCCGGCCGGAAGGTGGACTGGTTCGAGTTCCGGGCGGCCCTGAAGACCGGCCCGGAGGCCTTCGAGAAGCTCGCCCTCATCCGCGGTGAATGGGCCTTCGAGGGGACCTGGGGGGCGAAGGGGCCGAACCCCGGCGAGTCCTTCCGCGTGGAGATCCCGAACCAGGAGACCTTCCTCACCCCGGAGTTCCTGGAGCAGGAGGTGAAGCCGGTGGTCGGGCGGCTCCCCATTCGCGACCCCAGCCGCGTGTGGGATTACGTCCTCTCCTTCCTGCCGTGGCTCGTCCTTCTCGCCGTCTTCTGGTTCTTCTTCTTCCGCCAGATGCGGGCCAACTCCGGTCCGGCGAACGTCCTCTCCTTCGGGCGCAGCCGCGCGAAGATGCAGACGAAGGAGCACGTGAACGTCTCCTTCGAGGACGTGGCCGGCGTGGAAGAGGCCAAGGACGAGGTCCAGGAGATCGTGGCCTTCCTGAAGAACCCCTCGCGGTTCCAGCGACTCGGCGGGCGCGTGCCGAAGGGCGTGCTGCTCGTGGGGCCGCCGGGGACCGGGAAGACGCTTCTCGCCAAGGCGATCGCCGGCGAGGCGGACGTCCCCTTCTACTCCATCTCCGGCTCCGACTTCGTGGAGATGTTCGTGGGCGTCGGAGCGAGCCGGGTCCGCGACCTCTTCAAGCAGGCGCGCGAGAACTCCCCCTGCATCATCTTCCTCGACGAGATCGACGCGGTGGGGCGTCGGCGCGGCGCCGGACTCGGCGGCGGCCACGACGAGCGCGAGCAGACGCTGAACGCGATCCTCGTGGAGATGGACGGCTTCGACACCGACACCGGCATCATCATCATCGCGGCCACGAACCGGCCCGACATCCTCGACCCCGCGCTCCTGCGGCCCGGGCGGTTCGACCGGCAGATCGTCGTGGAGATGCCCGACCTGCGCGGCCGCGAGGGCATCCTCAAGGTCCACGCGCGCGGAATCCGGCTCGCCCCGGACGCCGACCTGAAGGTGCTCGCACGCGGGACCCCGGGCTTCTCCGGCGCCGACCTCGAGGCGCTGATGAACGAGGGGGCGATCCTCGCCACGATGAAGGAGAAGGACCACGTGGAGATGGACGACCTCGAGGAGGCGCGCGACAAGGTGAAGTGGGGCCGGCAGAAGCGCTCCCGCGTGGTCGAGCTGGAGGACCGCCGGATCACCGCCCTCCACGAGGCCGGCCACGCCCTCGTCGCCCACTACCTGCCGGAGGCGGAGCCGCTCCACAAGGTGACCATCATCCCCCGCGGCATGGCCCTCGGCGCCACGATGCAGCTCCCGGAGCGCGACCGCTACCACATCTCCCGCCGCCGCCTGACGGCGATGATGACGATGCTTTTCGCCGGCCGCGCCGCGGAGGAGCTGTTCTGCGACGACGTGACCTCCGGCGCCCAGAACGACATCGAGCGCGCCACGGAGATCGCCCGGCGGATGGTGACCGAATGGGGCCTGTCGGAGCGGATCGGCCCGATCCACTTCCGGGAGGGCCAGCAGACGCTCTTCCTCGGCCACGAGGTCACGCGCAGCAAGGACCACTCGGAGAAGACGGCCCAGGAGATCGACGACGAGGTCCGCCGGATCCTCATGGAGACGTATGCCCGGGCCCGGCAGATCCTGGAGGAGCACCGCGCGGAGACCGAGGCCCTCGCCGAGGCGCTCCTGCGCTACGAATCGCTGAACGCCGAGGAGGTCGCGGCGGTCCTCAGGGGCGAAACGGTGGAAACCGCCCGCCGCGCCGCGGAAGCGAAGAACGTCGCCGCCCCGCCCGCCGCGAAAGCCGATGGCCCGGCCGCCCCGAAGAAGGCCGGCGGCGACCCGGAGCCGGAGGGCGGTTTCGCGTACTGACCGCGGAGGATGACGCCGTTGGCGCCTGGCAGCCTGTCGGGTCCAGGGTCGATCCCTGCGGTGCGGCCCTTTACTCCGACAGCCTGCTGGCTCAGGCGCGAGGTCGCTTCCGAGTCAGTGACCCGGAGAGAAGTCGGACGTCCAACCAGGGTCTGCCAGCCCTGCCCGCAAGGCAATGTCCTCCTCCTCAGGGGTCCCCTCGAACACCAGATTGAACCCCATCTCCTGCAAGGCTGACTTCCGAATTGTCCCCCTCCCTTTCACCGCCCTCCAGCCACTTCCGAACACCAGCCCCCCCACGCCACGCCCAAGGCCGCTCGGACCTGGAGAGACGATGAATGCCCAGTCGGTGCGACCCTTCCCCGTCTCCTCGATGGTCACGATGTAGAACTCGTGATCTCCAATCCTGAAACCGCCCGATCCCCGGTTGAACCTGGCCATCAGGCCAGCGGGAAAGCCCGACCACTGGTCGTCGCCCAGGCCGGAAACCAAGGCAAGATCGGCGCTATTGAAGAATGGAAGGCCTCGCTTTCCGTCCTCCCACCCGGGAGAGTGACCCGCGATCCCCGGACGCCATCTCCCCTGAAGGATCCTCACCGCCGTCCGGTCCAAGTCGAATTCGATCTTCGGGAACCCCGATCCGCTGTCACCGGGAACGCAACCCGGTGCCCACCCCAGCGTAAGAGCCACGGCTATCAGGCCGCACACCACTCTCATGATGCTCTCCTCCATGCGAGCCCCCTGTGTCAGGGCGGTGGTCGGGCGGCTCGTGGAGCCGCGGAGGGCGAGGGCGCTCTCCGCCGACGGGACCGGGAACGGGGAGGGGCCCGAGCCGCGGCTCATGCGCCACCCGAACGCGTGGTCCGCTGGCAGCCCGTCGACGTGAGCCTGCACGCGCGCGGGCGCGCCCTTGAACTGTAGGTCATGAGGCCACCCCTCTCGAAAGACGTTCGGCCCAGAAGGGATCGAGGTCTTGGTTGAGCCGGGCGAGTCGGCTCTCCAACACCGCGAGGAACCCGGCGGTGGTCCACCGCATGCCGGCTCGCTTGAAGCGCGACTGAACGAGATGCTTCCACCCTCCTCCCTCCACGGCAGCCGAGCTGTGGCGAGGCCGCTGGTCCATGCTTCCTGGTACGCGATCCGGACGCGGTTCGTCTCGAGGTAGCCGAGGAGTCCATTCTTCGCTTTCCGCGCGGCGCGAGTGCGAGGATCGAGGGCCCGGATGCTGTTCAGGCCGGCGGTCACGTCGTCTTTCAGCAGGCGGTCCATGACTCCGTCCACCCAACCTGCGGCGAGGACCTCGCTGCGGTACTGCTCGTTGGCGAAGGCGAAGCAGTGTTCGCGGAGGTGATACCAGTCCAGTCGCTGAGGGGCTCCCGGGAAGTGCTTCTCGGCGAGTTTCCAGATCCAGGGTGCCCCGTCTCCCAGGATCTCCCACACCGGGAGCTTCTCCCGCCCGGCCTCGCGGATCGTCTTCAGGATCTTCCGCGCGAGGTCCCTGGGCTTGCCGAGCGTACAGGCCAGTCTCTTGGCCGGGCTGGATCCCAGGACCGGCTCCGGTCCGTCGGGTTCCTCGCGCTGGCGCACCTGGATCGTGGCCACCTTGGCCTCGCGCCACGCGCCGTCCACATGGACCATGACCCCGTCCATGGACACCTCGAGACCCCGATCCTCGGCCTGGCCGGTCGGATCCGGATCCGGAGAACTCCGGCCTTCGTCTTCTCGCTTCTCTCGCCAGGCGCCGACCTCCGTTGCGACGCTCTCGATGATGCTCTGGGCCCCGCAGGAACTGAGATCCACACCCGTCAACTGGCGGAAGAGGTCGGCGGCCAAGCGGTGGGGCAGTTCTGCTACCAGTGGGGCGAAGAGAACCCGGACGTCGTCGGTGAAGTCCCCCGTGACCGGCACTCCCAGGACCCGGTCATCGGGACGGAAGTGACGGTGCCCCGACGGGCAGCGGAAGGTCCGGACCGGGACTTCGATCGGGCCGAACAAGGTCGTGGGATGGACCGTTCGCGTATGGACAAGCTCGGGCTCTCCGCCATTCTCGCAGGCCGGGCACTTCGGCTGCTCCGTGGTCAAGGCCTGTGCCCGCAAGGTCACCCAGCCATGGAGGATCTCCTGTGCGACACCGCGGAACTTCCCGAGGATGCCGAGGGAGACCTCGGCCATGCTCGCGAGCCCCTGATCGTCCACGGTGTCCTCGACGAGCACCTTGCACCGTTCCACGAGCCGGTCTACGATCTCGATACGGTCCATGCGGAACCCTCCTGTCGGCTGGTATCGACAAGCACGAGCCTGACAGGAAACCGCATGGATCGCCTCACCTACAGTCTGAGGGCGCGCCCCACGCGCGCGGAGGCCCCTCGGCGACGGGTTGCCAGCGGGACGGATCTCCTCGATCTCCTCTCCGTGGCGATCCGAGGCGATCGGCAGCCGGCAGTCGGGCCCGCAGACCATATGGAAATGCGGGGGACCGGCGGCGGGCCGGCCTACACTCCGGGGGATGAGCGGACCGTTCGTCAGGGTGTTGCCGCCGGGGGCGGTGCGGCGCCGCCAGGGAGCGGCGGCGGGGCCGGATCCCGGCGGGCCGTGGGGTGTGCTCGCGGAGCGGCTCGCACCGGCGGAGGCCGGCGCGCTCGGCGATCGGGCCCGGGCCCTCGGGCTTCCCGCGCAGGTCCTCGACGACGGGCGCGCCGTGCTCGTCCGTGGCCACCCGGAGGAACTCGGGCTGCTCCCGGAGTGGCTGCCCGGCCCGCTGATGGCCGCCGTGAAGGGGGCTCTCGGCCGCTCCGCCCGACGAACCTTCACGCTGACCCTGCCCGGCGGCGGCGGCCTCCAACTCGGCGGACGCGTGCTCGTCACGGGCATCGTGAATGTCACGCCGGATTCCTTTTCCGACGGCGGGCGCTGGCTCGACCCGAGGGCCGCCGTCGACCACGGCCTCGCGCTGGCCGCCGAGGGCGCCGACCTCCTCGACGTGGGCGGGGAGTCCACGCGCCCGGGCGCGGCGCCGGCAGACGAGGCCGAGGAACTGGCGCGGGTCCTCCCGGTCATCGAACGTCTCGCGGCGGGAACCCCGGTCCCTGTCTCGGTGGACACGCGGCGCGGCATCGTGGCCCGGGAAGCCCTCGGCGCCGGGGCGAAGCTCGTGAACGACGTCTCGGCGCTCGCCGACCCGGAGACGGCGCGCGCCGCCGCCGGGGCGGGCGCCCCGGTCGTCCTCATGCACATGCGCGGGACCCCCGCCGACATGCGGAACCGCGCCGTCTACCGCGACGTCGTCGGGGAGGTCGTGGCCGAACTCCACGAGGCGATCCGTCGGGCCGTCGCCCTCGGCGTGCCGGAGGAGAGCCTCCTCGTCGACCCCGGCATCGGTTTCGCGAAGGACGCCGCGCAGTCGCTCCGGCTCCTCGCCGACCTCCCCGAGCTCCGGGTCCTCGGCCGCCCGATCCTCGTCGGCCCCTCCCGGAAGTCGTTCCTCGACGCGGTCCGCCCCTCCGAACCCGCCGACCGCCTCCACCTGACGCTGGGCGCGGTGGCCGCCTGCGCCGCCGCCGGGGCGCACGTCGTGCGGGTCCACGATGTCCGCCCCGCCGTGGATGTCCTGAGAGCCTTCGAGGCCGCGCGCGGAGAGCCGGGATCGTGAGAGCGTGAGCAATGATCCCCCGCGAGCCGCGCCGGGACGAGGCGCGAGCAGCGCAAGGAGCGAGGAGGACTCGACGTTGCGGAATCGGTCGAAGACGACGAGCGTGGGCCGATCGCGGCCTCCCCCGGACGCCGCTCCCGCGGCGGAGCCGCGGAGGCCCACGAAGGCAGCGATGCGAAGCGCA
>JALOQY010000489.1 GCA_025459285.1 Planctomycetota bacterium
AACGGCCACGGGGGCGCCGAGGGCGCCAACCACAACCGGGGCCGCGCGAACCGCGGCGGCCCCCGGAAGGGCGAGGACGAGAACGGCCGCGGCAGCCCGGGCGCCCGCAACCACAGGCGCAGGTGACCCGCGGACGACCCGTCGAAACCGCTTGATCCGACCCGGGCTCCAACCGAAGCTCGATAACACATGGACGAGGACTGGAAAGCCCTGGCGGAGGGAGGAGAGGCGGCCCTGGCCGACCGCTTTTCCCGATTCCGGAACCAGCTCTCCCGGATGGTGCGTTTCCGGCTGGACCCTCGGCTGCGTTCCCGACTGGACCCGTCGGACGTGCTGCAGGAGGCCTGGGTCAAGATGGCCCGGCGTCTTCCCGAGGTCCGCGGGGCGCCGACGGTCTCCTTCTACGTCTGGGCGCGCCGCATCACCTGGCAGACGCTGATCGACCTCCAGCGGGTGGGCATGGGTCAGCGGCGGGATCCCCGGCGGGAGGTCGGGGGGAGGGTTCACGCAGGGGCGGACGCAACGAGCCTCTCCATCCTACGGGCCCTGGTCGGGGACCTCACCCCCCCCAGCGCGGCCGCGGTCCGGGAAGAGCGGAGCCGCCGTCTTAACGAGGCGCTCGCATCCATGGACGAGCTGGATCGAGAGGTGCTCGCGCTGCGGCACTTCGAGCAGCTTGGCAACAAGGAGACGGCCGAGGTCCTGGGCCTGAGCGAGACGGCCGCCAGCAACCGCTACGTCCGGGCGCTCGGGCGTCTCGGCGATCTCCTGGCCGGCGATCAGGCCCCGGGAGACGGGCCGTGAAGGGGACCGGGTCGACCGACGGGCGGAACCCCGTGGAGCTCCTCGCCGAGGAGTTCGTGGCACGCCTCCGGCGGGGCGAGGCGGCGACCGTCGAGGAGTACATCGAGCGGCATCCCCATCTGGCCTCCGAGATCCGACGCGCCTTGACTCCGCTCCGGCTGCTGGAGCAGGCCGGTCGGGAGGAAACCGCGCCCGAGGAGCCGGTGACGATCGCCGGCTACCGGATCGTGCGCGAGCTCGGCCGCGGCGGCATGGGCGTCGTGTACGAAGCCGATCAGCTCTCGCTCTCCCGTCGGGTGGCCCTCAAGGTCCTCGGCGCGACCGTGAGCGAGTCCCCGGCCCACCGTGAGCGGTTCCGGCGGGAGGCGGAGGCCGCGGCGCGGTTGCATCACACCAACATCGTGCCGGTCTTCGGAGCGGGGGAGGACGGCGGTCGGGCCTACTATGTCATGCAGCTCATCGAGGGCGTGACGCTCCGCGAGGTCCTCGGCGCCATGGACGCGAAGGACCGCCAGGTCCCGTTCACGGGGAAGCCCGCGGCGGGGCATGCCGCCGCCCTCCTGCTCAAGGGCACGGGCCGGGCGCCGGGGGCCCGTCGGGAAGAGGATCCGCGCGCGAGCCGCCCGGAGTACTTCCGCCGCGTGGCGAAGCTGGGGATGTTCGTCGCCCGGGCGCTTGCCCACGCCCACCTGCGGGGCATCCTGCACCGGGACATCAAGCCGTCGAACATCATGCTCGACCGGACCGGGGCGGTGTGGGTGACCGACTTCGGCCTGGCCAAGCTCCTGGACCGGGAGGACCTCACGACCACCGGCGACGCGGTGGGAACCGTGCGCTACATGGCGCCGGAGCAGTTCCTCGGCCACGTGGACGAGCGCAGCGAGATCTACAGCCTGGGACTCACGCTTCACGAGCTCCTGACCCTCAGGCCCGCATTCGGGGACCGCCAGCACGCCGCGTTGATGAAGAAGAAGCTCGCGGGTGCCCCACCCTCGCCGCGATCCCTGGCGCCGCACCTGCCCCGGGACCTGGAGACGATCGTGTGCAAGGCCTGCGCCCTGGAACCCCGGCACCGCTACCTTCGGGCTGCCGATCTCGAGGACGACCTGCGCCGGTTCCTCGAGGGGCAGCCCGTCGCGGCCCGACGAACCAGACCACCGGAGAGACTCTGGAGGTGGGCCCGGCGGAACCCGGTCGTGGCCGCTCTCGGGAGCGTCACGGCCCTTCTGCTCGTGGTTGCGGTGCTCGTCTTCGCCGTCTCCAATCGGCGGACCCGCAGGGCACTGGACCTGGTCGCCGAGGAGAAGAGTCGGGTAGAGGAGGCACTCCGCAAGCTCGAGGAGGAGAGCGAGAAGGCGGTCGCCTCCGCGACTCTCGCGAAGAAGGAGTCGGCCCGCGCGGAGGAGAACCTGGGGGTCGCGCTGTTGGCCTTCGACCGCATCCTCCGGAACCTTTCCTCGAGGGGGGCGCCGGGCTCGCTGGACCTGGTGCTGGACCGGGAGGTGAGCGGCGTGACTCCGGCGGACGTGGAACTCCTCACGACGCTGCTGGACTTCTTTGAACGGTTCGCCGACCGCAACCAGGTGGACCTCGGCGCGGAGTCGGCGAGGGCGCTCACGCAGGTCGGAGACATCCAGCGGAAGCTCGGTCGCCTCCCCGATTCGATCGCCAGCTACCGCAAGGCCCTCGACGCCTTCCGGTCGCTGGGTTCGGAGACCGGCGCATCCGACCTCACACTGGAGCAGGCGAAGATCCTGAACGCGATCGCCACGACCCAGAGCCGGGCGGGGATCATCCGGGAGGCGTTCGGGACCTACCGGGAGGCCCGGCAGCTCCTGCAGGGAGATCCGGCGGCGGACCGTGCGGACTTCCGCTTCGAACTGGCCCGGAACCTCGTGCTGGTCGCGACCGTCGGTGAACGGACGGGTATGAGGCACGAGGACTCCTCCGATGTCGGCGAGCGGGGCGACCGCCGCGGCCGCGGACGACCCGGACGGCGCGGTGCGACAGCGCCGGGGAGGCGATCGAGATCCTCACCGGAATGCTCGGCCAGGACCCGGAAAGACCCGAGTACCGGTTCCTGCTGGTCCGGGCGCACCGGGCCCGGGTCCCCACGGCAGCGGGGGAGGAGGAGCCGACCGGGGAGGAGAGCGCGCTGTCCGCGGCGATCCGCGAGGCCGACCGGCTGGTCCGGGAGTTCCCCGAGACACCGGCCTTTCACTACGAGCTGGCCGACACCCTCACCACGAGGTTGGAGGGGGACGAGACGTTCGCCGCCCGCATCGACCGGGCTGCGGGGATTAGCCTCGATCTCGTCCGCAGGCACCCCGACATGCCTGAGTTCCAGGATCTCGCCGGTCGTTGCCTGGCCGGCAAGGGCGGGCAGCTGGCCGAGGACGGCGAACTGAGCGCGGCGGTCCATGAGTTCGAGCGCGCACTGAATCACCTGCGGCCCGGCGCGGATCGGTTCCCGAGCGTGCTGAGCCTCCAGAGATCGTGTGCCGAGGCCCTGGCGAGCCTGGCTGAGGTCCGGGTCCGCCTGGGCGATCGGGCTGCCGCGACCGCGCTCCTGGACGAGGCCATCCGCAGGGCGGAGGCCTTCCGGGACCGGCGAGGATCCCGGAGCTCCTTCGGCACTCGCGGGGAATGCCACGGGTCCGCTCGTGAGAAGTGGACCACCGCGCTTCGGCTCCAAGGGTCGTGAGCCGTCCACCGCCGCCCCGGGTGAGGGATGGGCCACCCGTTTCACCCGTGGCGGTGCTTCGCGAGTCCAGGTGGGGCGTTTCCGGCGAATGTCGAAGCCGGAAATGCACGGGCCCCCTTCGGCTCGGGTTCAACTACTGGCCAAGTGACTCTTTCCATGCGTCGTACTCCAGCAGCACAAGATCCGTTTCGCCG
>JALOQY010000490.1 GCA_025459285.1 Planctomycetota bacterium
CGCCCAGTACGAGGTCGTGGAAGGCGCGGATGTCGAAGGCCGCGCCGTGGGCCGCCTCCGCCTCGCGCCGGAGCCGCCACATGGTCAACTGCCCGATCTTGTAGGAGAGGGCCTGTCCGGGCCACGACACGTAGCGGTCGACCTCGTTGTCGATGTTGTTCTCCGCCAGTGGCGTGTTCTCGCGCATGAAGGCGATCGCCCGCTCCCTCGTCCAGCCGAACGCGTGGAGGCCCGTGTCCACCACGAGGCGCGCCGCCCGCCAACCATCGAACGCGAGCATCCCCAGCCGGTCGGTGTCGCCGGAGTAGAGCCCCATCTCGTCGGCCAGACGCTCGGCGTAGAGCGCCCATCCCTCCACGTAGGCGGTGATCCCCCCGTGGCGCCGGAACGCCGGCAGGTCCGGCAGCTCCCGGGCCAGGGCGACCTGGAGGTGATGGCCGGGCACCGCCTCGTGGAAGGCCAGCGCCTCGGCCTCGTGCCGCGGCCGGGTCGAGGGCTCGTGGACGTTCACCCGGTACTCGCCGGGCTCGGCGCCGCCCGGCGGCCGGTAGTAGGCCACCGTGGTGAACGGCGCCTCGTGCTCCGGGACCCGCTTCACGATGCAGGGCGCCCGCGGAAGCCGCCCGAACCACGACGGCACCGCCGCCTGCGCCGCCGCAAGGGCCGAGCGCGCCTTCGCCTCCACCTCCCCGGCCGTGGAGAAGCGAAGCGCCGGATCCTCCCGCAGCCGCCGGAAGATCTCCGGGATCTCCCCCGTCCCGAGCGCCTTCGCGCCGAGGGAGCGGAACTCCGAGTGGATGCGGTCGAGTTCCGTCCGCCCGGTGGCGTGGATCTCCGCCGCGGTGAGGGGCAGCGTGGTGTTCGCCCGGATCAGCGCGGCGTAGCAGGCTTCGCCTTCCGGCAGTCCCCCGAGCCCCTCCCGATCTCCGGTCCGGCCGTGCGGCAGGAGTTCCCCTTCGAGAAAGTCGGCGTACCGGGCGAGGGCCGGTCGCAGGACGTCGCCAAAGACCGCCCGCGCCTCCTCGCGCGCGGCTCCGACCGGGACGAGATCCACGGCGGGCTGTTCCCCGTCGGCCCGCCCGAGCATCGATCGCACGAGCGCGACCGTCCGGCGCAGGGCCTCGGCTCCGGCCACCCGGCCTCCCGTCGCGCCCCGGCGAAGGGTCTCGATGGTCCCGTCGACGAACGCGGGAAACGCCCGGTAGCGCGCGAGGAGAGCCTCCGCGTCGGCGGGAGAGGACAGGGGCCGGACCTCCGGCAGCCAACCGAGGAACGTCGCCGGATTGCTCCGCGCGATCACCTGCCACTCCTCGATCCGGAATTCCGACACCGTAAGGTGGCTTTCCATCTCCTCCCGGTAGAGCCCTAGAGTCAGCCGGTCCTCCCCGCCGAGGCCATCGAGGGCGATCGCCCGCGCGCGGTCCAGGAAATCCCGGCTCTTCGCGCGGGCGGCCTCGTGGTCGGCGGGCGCCGTCCCCGGCAGCTCCCGGTCGTACCGCCGGTCCCCGAGGCGGCTCGCGAACGTGGGGCTGCGTCGCAGAGTCTCTTCCCAGTGGTCCTCGATCAACCGCCGGAGCGCGGGGTCCGCGACGCCCGAGGCCGCCCGATGGTCCACGCTCAGCTCCTCACCTGGCCGGGCCAGGCGTTCCCGGTCATCTCCACGTAGGACTTCTGGATGAGCTGCAGGGCGTAGCGGGCGTTGTGGATGGCGCGCGAAGCATCGTAGCGGACGAAGTAGTGGTTGAACATCGCCCGGAGCTGGGGACCATCCTGCACCGGCTGGAGCAGATAGGTGTTCCCGGCGGCCGGATCCACCGGACTCGCGCCACCCCGGCCGATGAGCCACTCCCCCGCTCCGCTCAGGGTCACCGTCACGTCCGGACCGCTCGGGACTTTGGCGAGGATCGCGGCCTCGAGGATCGCAAGGCAGCCGTCGAACTCGTCCTGGATGCCCTCGATGACGAGGTCGCCGTCGTAGTCCCCGAAGGCCGTCCGATTGAACGAGGTGAGGGACGAGTGGCATCCCGCGACGTTGCAGCCGGCGACCGTCGGCGTGAACGAGTGCGTGGCGTCCGGCACGGAGGGGTCGTAGTGGCACGGCGTGCAGTCGCCGGCCATGGCGATCGTGTGGACCGTGTCGGAGTAGGTCTGGCCGAGCACCTCGGCCCCGGAGGTCCCCGCGAGCATCTCGCGCTGCGGGTGGCGGACGAGCTGACCCGCCCCCTGGTAGTCCTCGTACACGACGGTCTGGTTGTTGTGGCAGTTGCCGCAGAGGAGGTTTCGCGGCTGACGCAGCGGGTTTCGCCCGGCGGCGAACGTCCCGTCGGCCTGCCGGCCGTGACAGGCCTTGCAGGTGATTCCGAGGTCCCGGCGGAGCGAGTGGCGAACGATCTCCGTGCGGGCCCCGGCGTCCCCGGCGCCGGTCAGCGCATGCGGGTCGTTCCCGAAGACCTGGATCGCGAGGAAGCCCTCGGTCGTGTGGCAGGCGACGCAGGCCACCCCGCCGTCCCGGCCGGGATTGGCCACGCCGTTCTGGAAGTTGCGGGGCGGATCGGCATGGAAGGTCCCGTCCCCGTCGTCGTCCGCCGCCCACTCCGCGATCGCCTCCGCCGCCTCGTCGTCCCCCGCGAGCGGATGGCAGGAGGAGCAGCCGTTCGTGATCCCCGCGCCGCCGGTCTCGGGCCGGGTCAGCTCCGACACGTTCGGCCAGACCACCTCGAACGTGTGGCCGTGGATGTCGCCCACGAGGTGGCCGGAGGCGTCCGTGCCGTACGCGGCGGCCTTCGCG
>JALOQY010000491.1 GCA_025459285.1 Planctomycetota bacterium
GACCCAGCACCTGGCCCGTGCGGACCGCGATCACGATCCCGCCGGCGGTCATGAGACCCAGCACCGCGGCCAGGAGTCCGATGGCCCAGCCGGGCAGGATCCGCCGGGAAGGGAGAGGAGGCGGTTCATTCGGGAGCGGGCGCGGATCCGTCATGTCGTCCTCCGGGGTCGCACCGCGGCCCTGGCGGTCCAGTGTACAGGATCACGCCGCAGACGTGGGCGTTGGCAGTGACGGCGTCGGGGCGGAGCGGGGCGCCCCCCACCGTGACGTCATCGAACGTCACGTCTTCCACCATATGAGCCTCGTCGTGGCCCGTGAGCTCGATGCGCAGGGGACCCGCGGGGAGACGCACGTTCCGGAACACCACCCCGCGAATGCGGCCCCGCCCGGCGTCCCGCGACCAGCGGGTCTTGCCGATGAAGAGCGAGATCGCCCGGCGGGACTCCTCGATCCGGATGTCCTCGAAGCGGACGTCCCGGACCTCTGCGGAGTCACCGTGGTAGATGCGCAGCGTCCACTCGCGGCCCCGGTCCCGGATCACGTCGCAATCGGCGAAGAGGACGCCGGAGACGTCCTCGGAGGTCTCCGCCCCGATGCTCAGCGCGTGGGCCACCTCGTTCCAGAGGACGCACCTACGAACAGCGATCCGTTCGGCCGGCCCGCCGCCGCGGTCCGTCTTGACCACGACAAGGTCATCGAGCGTGCGGAGGAAGCAGCCCTCGACCGTCACGTCCCGGCTGTTCACCACGTCGATCCCGTCGGAGTTCGCCCGGTGGCCGAGGAACTTCACGTTGCGGACCGTCACGTGGTCCGACCGGCGGATCGGGAGCGTCCAGTGGCTCGCGTCGCGCAGGATCACGCCATCGATCGCGAGGTCCCGCCCCTCCGCCGCGAGGAGGCAGCGCGCGTGGGTCGGGCAGCGGCTCCCGTCGACGATGCCCCGGCCGCGGAGCGTGACGCCGCGCCCCCGGAGTTCGATGGAGGGGGCGTAGTTGCGCAGGCCGCTGTACACGCTGACCGTGGACTCCTCCGCCGGCCCCACGCCACAGCGCAGGACCGCGCCGCCCGCGACGTAGATGGTCCGCCCATCGCCCGCGACGAGACGCTCGACGTCGTGGATCCCCGGGCCGAACCACCAGACGGAGGGGTCGCGAGGGTCGGGGACGTCCTCCTCGAAGGGGTTCGCGAAGAGGTGGAGCACGGGTCCGTCCTCCCCGTTCACCTCGACGGTGAGCGGCCGCGGTTCGGCCACGGCGAGCGTGACGGACCGGCCCCGGACGACGGGCGTGATTCCCGCCGAAGTCGGGAGGACCCGCGCCATCCGGACCTCTTCCCGGCAGGTCGCCGCGACGAGGACCGGCCCGCGCATGTCGAACGCCGCGAAGGACGCCGTCTCGAAGTGTGCGCCGGAGTTCCGCTTGTCGTCCATCGCCCGGAAGCGGCGCGCCCGGTCCCGGGGCGCGACCCGGGTCACGAGGACGACGCAGTCCCGTCCCTCCACGGTGAGGCCGAAATCCCGCGACCGCTCCTCCTCCTCCGGCCACGGGAAGACCCGCACGCTCCCCGCCGCCCGCGGCCCGGAAACCCGACCCGGGGTCAACCTACCGGCCTTCGCCTTCGCCGGCGGGGAGGGCAAGGGTGCGGCGCCAGAGGCCTCCCTCGGGGTCGGCCTCGAGGACGACCTCCTCCTCGTGGACGGTCTTCGGTCCCGCGAGGAGGCGGACGAGGTACCGGCCCGCCAGGACCTCCCCGGGCCGGCCGCTACCGTCCTGGTCCACGGCGACCGGCCGCGGGCCGGAGCCGGCGCGCACCCCGGGCAGGGTGACGAGGACCGTGCTCCCCTCGAACCGGCCGGGGACGAGGACCTCCAGCGGCCAGCGCCGGGCGTCGGGCAGGAGGTACTCATCCTCGCCTTCGCCGGGCGCGAGAGGCGGGAGGCGGTCAAAGTCCCCGTGGTCCGGCACCGGCGACCAGCGCAGCTCCTCGTGGTTCCCGTCGAGCCGGGCGCCGAGGAGGACGAAGCGACCGTCCTCTCCGGTGTCCGCGTCCCCGTCCCGCGTGCGGACCCGGATCCCCGCGGCGGGCCGACCGGCCGGGTCCCGGACGCGCCCCGTGACGATCGGCGCCCTCCGGAGCCGGACGGTGACGGCCGCCCCGGGGTAGGTCTCCACGATCTCCTCCGCAGGGAGGAACCAGGGGCCTCCCTCGACCCTGACCTTCGCCAGACCCGGTGTGAAGATCACCCGGGGCGGGTTCGACGCTCCCACGGCGGCGTCCTCCCCGAGGAGGTCCCGCGGGAGCAGGCCCTCGGCGGGGCGGACCCGACCATCTTCTCCCGTCGCGACACCCCTGAGGTTCGTCAGGGGCCCGACGATCGACACCCGCGCCCCGGGGAGCGGCCGGCCGGTCCCGTCGTCGAGCACCCGCACGGAGAGGCTTCCCGCGAGCCGGTCGAGACGCACCTCGGCGACGTCTCCCGGCCCAAGACGCGCCGAGACGCCCACGGTGTCTTCGAGGGAGCCGACGACGCGGAACGCGCGGCCGGACAGGCGGGCCGGGGCCGCGAGTCGGAACCGCCCCTCCCCACCGGCATGGGCCTGCGACCAGAAGTGGAGGAGGCCGTGCTCTTCGATGAGCAGGGCCACCCGGGCGCCGGGGGCCGCGCGGCCGTCGGGCCACTGCACCGCGCCCGCGAACTCCACCGTCTCCTCGGGGCCCAGCTCGGGGACGGCGAGGGAGACCGGCGCGCTCGAATCCGGTTCCACGGCGACCCCGACGCCCCGGCCCCGGGCGGGACCTCGGGGAAGGCGAGGCGGCCCCCGGCGTCCACCCGGGCCGCGAACCGGATCGGGACGTCGAAGCCGTCGAGTTCGGCTTCCGCGCCCCGGAGGAGGTCGCAGATCCCCTCGGCGACCACGGCCCGGGGGGGCGCGAGGCGGATCTCCACCGGACCGGCGCCCGCGCGGACGCCGGTCCGGAAGCCCATCGCCCCCGGCGCCGCGGCGCAAAGACCCCAGACCCCCTCGCCCACCGGCCCCAGGGCGAACTCCCCGGCGGCGTCGGTCTCCGCCTCCGGCGCGAAGGGGACTTCGAAGCCAAGGGAGTACCAGGGCCCGAGGTCGAAGCGCACGTTCCCCGGGCGCCTCAGCCTGACCTTCGCCCCGGGGACCGGCGCGCCGCCGGGGCCGAGCACGCGGCCGCGGATCCGGAGGTCCCCGGCCATCCGCACCACGAGGTCGCCCGCCCCGGGGACGACGAGGATCCGGTCGCGGACGACGGCGGGCCGATCCGGGGCGAAGACGGTCACCGAGTAGAGATGGAACGGGCGCAGCTCCCGCAGGACGGCGAGGCCACCGGGGTCGCTCTCCGCGAAGCCGGAACGCCGGCCGAAGCCGGGGCGGTCCTCCCGCTCCATGGCGAAGACCTGTGCACACGCCACCGGCTCGCCGGTCCCGGAGAGGACCCGCACCGCGAGCGTGGACCACTCCGCGGAGGGGGGCTCGCGGTCCCCTGCCGGCCCGGCGCCCGCCCCGAGAGTCGCGGCGAGAAGCACGACCAGTCCCCCCGACCATCCGCGTCCCCCGCTTCCCGGCTTCGCCATCGCGCGCCGCCGAGGTAGCCCGTGTAGCCGGTGATCCCGGCGGCGGCGAGGACGACCACGAATGCGAGGAGGCGCAGCGGACGCGAACGGGCAACGAGCACGGAGAGCCCGGTGAGCGCGCCGGCCGCGAGCTGGGCGATCATCGCGAAGAGCGCCGTCTCCCCGTGCTTTTCCACGCGGCCCTCGAGCGCGTCGGACATCTTCCCGCGAGCCTCCTCCGCCTGCTCCCCGAGGAGATACGCGGGGACGACCGTCGCGGCGGCAAGGAGGATCGTGAAGGTCGCCGCGTTCCGGAAGAACGGTCCCCGGAGGAGGAAGGACAGAGCGAAGGCGAAGGCGCCGACCATGATGAGGGCGATCGGGAAGTGGACGGCGATCGGGTGGAGCGCGCCGAGCGGGTGCTCCGGTTCGCCGCGCGCCCTGGCGCCGACCGCCTCCTCCGGAGCCCCCGGAGGCGGGCTCGCGGCGCCCGGGGCGGCCCCGGCGAACTGCGGGAGCTTCGCGACATAGGCCTCGGGGTTCTTCCGGAAGTCCTCCACGCAGGACTCGCAGCAGAACCAGACCCGGCGCCCCTGGTAGTCGACGAAGAGGTCCGGATCGACCTTCTCCCCCTCCATCACCGGGCAGGTCGGGTTGAGCGGCAAACCGTCGTCCTCTCCCTCCCGGTCGGCGAAGGCGAAAGTCGCGGTAAGGGTCAGCGCCAGCACGACGAGCAGGGTTTTCCTCATGCGGCCCTCCGGATCCCCCCTACCATGAAACCCCCTTGACCCGGTTTGCCGGGAGAAACACTCCGAAGCCATGTCCCTCGCCCCAGTCACCGAGATCTTTACGGAGTTGCGCGCCGGCCGGCTCGTGATCCTCGTGGACGACCCCCAGCGCGAGAACGAGGGCGACCTCGTCTGCGCCGCCGAGAAGGTCACGCCCGAGATCATCAACTTCATGGCCACGCACGGGCGCGGCTGGATCTGCCTCACCATGGGCGAGGAGAAGGCCGACACGCTCGACCTCCCCCTCATGGTGGCCCGCACCCAGAACGAATCCCGGTTCGGCACCGCCTTCACCATGACGTTCGAGGCGAAGCGCGGCGTCTCCACCGGCATCTCCGCGGAAGACCGGGCCACGTCGATCCTCACCGCGGTGCGGGACGATTGCCGCGCCGCGGACCTCGTGCGGCCCGGCCACGTCCAGCCGATCCGGGCCCGGGACGGCGGCGTCCTCGTGCGCACCGGCCAGACCGAGGGGTCGGTGGACCTCTGCCGCCTGGCCGGCCTCATCCCCATGGGCGTGATCTGCGAGATCATGCGCCCGGACGGCCGGATGGCCCGCATGCCCGAACTCCTCGAGTTCGCCGGAAAACACGGGCTGAAGATCGGGTCGGTGGCCGACATCATCGAATACCGGCGCCGGACGGAGAAGCTCGTGGAGCGCATCGTGACCGTGAGCCTTCCCACGGTCTACGGCCCGTTCCTCGCCCACGTCTACTCGACGAAGATCGACCGGACCGAGCATCTGGCGCTCACCGCCGGACTGCCGGAGCCGGAACGCGGTAAGGCGAACCCCCCGCAGGAAGAGCCGGTGCTCGTGCGGGTGCATTCGGAATGCCTGACCGGCGACCTCTTCGGCTCGCTGCGCTGCGACTGCGGCGGCCAGCTCCACCACGCGCTCGAGCTGATCCAGGAGACCGGCCGGGGCATCGTCCTCTACATGCGGCAGGAGGGGCGGGGCATCGGCCTCTCCAACAAGCTGCGGGCCTACAGCCT
>JALOQY010000492.1 GCA_025459285.1 Planctomycetota bacterium
CCGACATGCTCGCGGAGCTGGCGGCGGCGGCTCGACGGAAGGGGCTCTCCGTGGAGGCCGTGCGCGCCGACATGCGGGACTTCGCCTTCCGGCCGGTCTTCGGACTCGTCATCTGCGCGCTGAACACCTTCCAGCATCTGACGGCGGCGGAGGATCGGCTGCGGACGCTGCGGTGCGTGCGCCAATGCCTCGCGCCAGGCGGGGCCTTCGCCCTCGACGTCTCGCTCGACGACTTCGAGGGACCGGGGGGGCCGCAACTGTCCGTCTTCACCGATCCGCGGGACGGGACCCGGCGCATGGCTTCGGTCCTCTCCTCGCAGAGGACCGGTGACCGCCTCGTCTTCAACGTCCTCAACCTCGCGCGCGCCGGGGAGGAGGAAACGCGCCTGGCGGTCTCCTGCTGGGAGGAATGGGCCTTCGACCGCGGGATCTTCCTGGCCGAGTGCGCGGAGGCCGGGCTCGTTCTGCGCCGGGAGTACCGCGACTACGAGGGACGGCCGTGGCGGCAGGGGGATCGCAACTGGGTGGGAGTGGTGGAGGCCGCGTGAGCGCGAGCGCTGTCCCGATCCTGCTCATCGTGGCCGCCGGGGTGGCCTGCGCCACCTCCGGGCCGGCCCTGATCGTCGTCGAGGAGCATCACGAGGCGGTCGAGGTCTGGGTCCGCGCCGGCGCTCCCGGCGCGCTGCTGCTCCACTTCGACGCCCACGAGGATCTCGGGGAGCCGGACGAGGACGGGGAACTCTCGCCGGCGGACGTGATCGTGCCGGCGCTGCGGGCCGGGGCGATCCGCGACTGCGTCTGGCTGAAGCCGCCCTGGCTCGCCTCGAAGCGCGGCACGCCGCTTTGCGGGATGGTCGTCCCGGAGGGGCCGTACTTCCTCGATTTCGACCTCGACTTCTTCGCCTGCGAGAACCCCCACGCGGGGCATCTCGACGCGGAGATCACGCGCGCCGAGTACGAGGCGGCGCTCGCCGGCGGGCGCGTGCGGATGCGGGGAGAGGCGCGGGACGGCGACGTCGTCACGGAGTCAGTCATCCTCGCCCGGCCTCCGGGGCCCTACTCGTGGCCCGTCCGCCTCGACCGGGTGCGCGACCTCGGCACCGGCCGGACGCGCTACGTGAAAGGCACGATCTGCATGGGGGAGTACCGGGAGGCCTTCCCCGTCCACCGCCCCTCCGAAGAGGATCTCGACATGCTCTTCGCCGGGCTTCGCGCCACGCTGGCGCGCCTCCCCCGCCCGCCCCTCCTGGTCACGATCGCCCGCTCGGTCACCTCCGGTTTCGTCCCCGCCGATCGTGGTCCGATTCTCGAGGCGCGGCTCGTCGCCCTGCTCGCCGATCTCTGGCGCTAGCAGCCCGTCGCCGAGGGGCTTCCACCAGCGCGGAGGCCCACGGCGACGGGCTGCTAACGCGGTCGCGGCAGACGGCCCTGCTCGAGGAGCGCGCGCATGCGGTCGAGCTCGGGGCCGCTCTTCGAGGCGAGGTTCCACTTCTCCGCGGGGTCGTTCACGAGGTCGTACAGCTCCTCCCGGCCCGAGGAGTACCGGATGTAGTGGTGGCGACCGTCTGCGACGGCGCGGATGTCGTGCCGGAGCTCCGTGTCGGAGAAGGGCAGCGGGAACTCCTTCGCGAGCCGATCCAGGAGCCCGTGGGGCGCGTCGGCCGCCCCGTAGGACAGGCGCCCCGTGACGTCGCCCCGGAGGGTCAGGCCGTCGATGGCCACGAGGGGTTCGAGACCGGCGATCTCGAGGACGGTGGGGGCGACGTCTTCCAGACGGACGAGGTCGTCGACGACCTTTCCCGCCGGGATCGCGGGCGGATACCGGACCACCATCGGGAGGTGGCGGACCGACCGGTGGAGGCTGAACATGTGGTCCGTCAGGCCGTGGTCGCCGAGGTTCTCGCCGTGGTCCGCCGTGACGACGAAGAGCGTGCGATCGAGGAGACCGCGGCCCCGGAGGGCCTCGACGAACCGTCCGATCTCGGCGTCGAGACAGGCGATCTCGCCGTCGTAGAGACCCGAGATGGCGGCCAGGGTTCCCGCTCCCAGCGGCCGGGCCCGGCAGTTGTGGCCGAACAGATTGCCCGCCGTGAGTTCCCGGGCCGCCGCCACCGTGGTCGCCGGCACCCCGGGGGGCAGGAAGGCCGGAGTCGTTTCCTGTGGCGGAGTGTAGGGGACGTGCGGCTCCATGTCGTTCACGAACAGGAAGAACGGCCGTCCTCCCCGGCGGCTGTCCACGATCCACTCGAGAGCCATGTCGTGCGTGGCCCGTGACCACGGGTAGGGCCGGTCCTCGTCCTCGTAGAGGGGGAAGATGGACTCGAAGCCCTGGCAGAGGCCGAACTCCTCGGCGAATGTGGGGTTGTTGGAGAAGCAGGCGGTCCGGTAGCCCGCCGCCTTCAGACGTTCGGCCAGCGTCACCGCGCTCTCGTCGAGGTAGTCCCGCACGGCGCGGAGGAAGCCGTGGTTCTCCGGGCGCAGGCCGGTGAACAGCGAGGCGTGGCCCGGTCCCGTCCAGTCCGCCGGTCCCCAGGCATTCCGGAAGAGGGTGCCCTCCCGGGCCAGGGCGGTCAGCGCGGGCGTCGTCGGCTTCCCGTAACCGTTGACCGAGCAGCGGTCGCCCCGCGTCGTGTCCATGACGATGATCACGACATCCGGACCGCGCGCGACGCCGGCCGGCTCTCCGCAGGCCGAAAGCGCGAGAAGCAGGAGGAGCGAAACGGTCCTGTTCACAGGTAGCCCAGATCCTCGAGGGCCTTGCGCTTCGGGTCGTTCGGGTCG
>JALOQY010000166.1 GCA_025459285.1 Planctomycetota bacterium
TCCGCGGATCTGGCGTTTCGCGCCACTGCGGGTCCCTCCCGGAACGTACACCCTCGCTCTCCGGGAGTTCACCCGGCAAGTGGAGATCCCGCCCGGCGCGCCCCTCGAGGTCAAGTTCGAGTTGCCGCCGCCCGTCGAGGTCCGCGTGCAGACCGTCGATCTCGCCACGGGCCGGCCTGCACCGGTGGAGTTCATCTCGTGGCAACCAGCGATCGGAGACTGCGTTCCCAACGCCTCACGGGACCCGGAGACCGACAGGTTCCTGCTCCGCCTGCCTCGCGGGACGTCCATCCGGGTCGAGTCATGGGACGACTACTGGACGGGGCCGCCGGTCGAGGTCCGGGCCGGCGACGGGCCGACGGAGGCCACGGTCGGCCTCTGGCACACCGCGGCCGTCAGGATCACGTTCCGCGAAGGCCGGCAGCCCATCGACGAGTGGGACCTCGCCGACTGGGTCAGGAACCCGGTGACGGCAACCCCTCTCGACGGGGACGGGATCGACGTGGTTCGGCGGTACCGGTCGGGCGGAGTGGACCTCGCGCTGACCAGGTCCGGCCGCTACCGCCTCGACTTCCCGCCGCTCGCCGACCACTTCCCGATCGCGCCGAGGGAGATCGAGGTGCACGCGGGGAAGACCACGCGCGTCGAGGTGGCCCTCACCCCGCGGTGGTGAGCAGACGCACGGTCGGGGGGCGACACGCCGGTGTTCTGCTTTCACTTCGGCCGTCCGGGGCCCGCCTCGTGGTCGAGTTGCCGACAGGCGTCGGGCAGCGGGATTTCGGCCTGGACCAGGTTCTGCGCGCCGGCGGCGCAAGTCGTGGGGCCGGAGGGTCGGGCACCCGAAGGCCGCCCCCGCTTTCGAGAAGAGCTTCCTCGGCCGTCCGCTCCGGGTGCGGGGCAGCATCGAGAGCACCCGCGTCGGGTGCGGGCGGGCCCCGCCGGCCTCCCGCCGAAGCAAGAAGCCAGATCAACCCGCGCGCGAAGGAGACGGAGCACCGCGCGGTGAAGTCGTCGAAGACCCTGAACGTGACGTCCGTTCCAGTCCCGGCACCACGCGCGGAGCTACTCAGAAGTTGTACAAGAGCGTCAGTGAGCACTGCCACTTGAAGGAGTTGTCCGAATCGCGGTTGTTGGTCCCGAGCGGGAGCTGGAAGCCCACGTCCAGGGACAGCCGGTCGGTGATGTCGTACCGCAGGCTCACGCCGTAGAAGTTGTAGGTCCCCTCGGTATCGGCCACATCCCCCACTTCCTGGGGGCCGAGGAGAGTCGTGTCCTCCGAGTGGTCCACGTCCGGTTCGATGATCCGGAGCCCGCTGATCCCTCCGCGCACGTAGAGCTCGCGGCAGTCCTCGGCCCGATGGAGCGTGTACTTCACCCCGACGTTCCAGAAGACACGGTCGCCTCGCTCGTAGCCGATGGTGTTCTCGTCGCCGGCATGCTGGAAGGTGAAGCTCGCGTCGCCCACGAACCCCCAGAAGCTCTGCTGGTACGCCACCCCCAGGAGGAGGTCGGTGCTGCCGGTGCCAAGCTGCTGGTGGGCGGGTACCGCGCCGTCGGAGATGCTGCGCTCCCCCGTGTAGCGCGCTCGGTAGCGGTCCGCGTAGTACTTGTCCCGGGAACGCTCGGCGCACTCGCCGGTGGCGAACTTCACGCCCGCTCCGAACAGGAAGGAGGGGGCGCCGATGCCATCGAGGAAGCCTTCGACCTCCTCCTGCTCCTCGTCCTCGGGAGCCTCGACGTCACACTCTTCCTCGCCAGCGAGCAGATGCGAGAGGGCCAGCCACCCCATCACGTTCGCGTCGCCCACGCCGCTCGAGTTGTAGCGGACGTTCCTCTCGCCCTCCTCGCAGGCCAAGCGCTCCTTGCCTCTCAGATCCAGGAGGGGGAGGTTGCCCACGACCTGCAGCCAGTCGAAGACCCGACACCGGAGCCCGAGCACGGCGGCATTGATGGTCGTGTCGCCGGCATCCGTGTGGATGAAGCTCAACGAGATTCCGAACCTCGTGTCAGAAGTGCCTTGGGCCGACAACACGTCGGCCCCGCCAACAAAGCCGCCGGATGCACCGCCGCCCCCGCCGACTCCGCTGACCGTGCCCGAGGGTCAGGCTTCGCCGAATGCGGGCGACGTGGCCCATCCCATCAAGCCGGTCGCAAGCAGGAACACGGAGACAATGAGCTTGCCTTTCATCTTCATCTGCCTTTCCAGTGTTTTCGGAACCGACCGAGACGCCGCCGCTACGGATCGAAGTGGTTCGTCACGTCGTACACGTACGTCTGTTGGAAGTGCGAGAAGCCGCTGTTCTGTGCGGTGGCGATGTTCCCGGGGCTGCTGCCGAAGCCGCCGATGGAGGCGATCTTCTCCCGGTAGGACCCGATGAAGTACCAGTACCGGGGCCAGCCGATGCATGCCGAGTGACCGTCCACCTTCAGGATGCGGGTGGTGTTCGCGTCGGGATCGAACTCGATGACGTCGTTCGTGATGCCGTCCATCGACCATGCGCCCAGTGTGTAGATCCGGTCCTTGACGTTGTCGTTCGCCACCGCGGCCGCGTGGCCCGCGATGTCCATGGGCAGGTCGGCCATTCGGACCCAGCCCACCGGCGCCGTGGTGTCGAGCGCCCAGATGTCGCGGAGATCGACGTCCTGTTCCGCGACGTCGTCGAAGTAGAAGCCGCCGAGCACGTAGAGCTTGTTCCCCAACGCCACCATGGAGTGGCACCGGCGCCCCCGGGGCAGATCGGGCAGGCTTTCGTCCCAGGTCCTCGTCACCGTGTCGTAGGCGAAAACCGACGCGGAGTAGTTCGCGGTGACCGAGGTGTCCTTGCTCGTGAGGCCCCCGCAGACATAGATCCTGTCGCCGATCCTGGCGGCCGCGAAACTGAAGAGGCCCACGGGCAAGGGTGTCTCGACGGTGCCGTCATCCCAGGTGTTCGCCACGGTGTTGTAGCGGTAGATCCGGTCGGTGATGGCGCCGTCCTGGTCCAGTCCTCCCAGCACGTAGACGGAGTAGCCCACCCCCGCGCCGGCCGAGAAGGTGAGCTTGAGCGAGCCCGGGAGCGGTGCGAGATCGGTCCAGGTATTCGACACGATGTCGTAGGCCTGGTGGCGGTTCGTGGGGGTCCCGGGGGTCGGAGTGACGAGGTACCCCCCGATGCAGTAGACCTTCGAGTCGACCTGCGCGAAGGCGCCGGCGAACCGCTTCGACGAGGCGTTGCCCGGCGGCAGTTTCTTGCCCACCTCCCAGCAGGCATCGGAGTCGAGGGGGTAGGTGACGGGATCCTGGGCCGCCCACTCCCGCACGCCACCGACGTAGTGGATGAGGTTCGCCTTCGGCCACCCGAGGTACCGGAGGGTGAAGTAGGAAATCCCCGTCCGCCAGCCCTTGTTGCAGATCAGGACGTTGATCTTGTCCCGGTCGAGCCCCGCATTCCGGCAGAGGGCCTCGAGCGCGGCGGGGGACTTCCAGAGGCCGGTGGCCGAGTCGAAGAATTCGTGCCAGTCCAGCAGGTTCGTGTGCGGGATGCGCCCGTGCCGTTCGGCGTCGGGGCAGATCTTGTGACCGTAGAAGAGATCCGGTTCCCGGAAGTCCGTGAGGGTGTAGCGGTTCGTGGCTCCGGCGTCTACCAGGTCGTAGATGGCCTTCATGTCCGCGAGCTTCGCGTAGGAGCGGTTGTCGATCTCGGGCACGAAGGTCGACGGCGTGCGCGCCGGTGGAACGGCGTCGGTCACCGCTCCGCCGACCTGCTTCCACGCGTAGATGCCCCCGTCCAGGAGATGGACGTCCGTGCACCCCAGGCGCTCGAGGTTGAAGAAGATCTTGCCCTGCGGGTTGGCGATGGGCTCGTCGTACAGACAGATGGGGGTGTCCGTCGTGATTCCGAGGGCCGACAGCGTCGTCACGATGCGGGCCAGGTCGTCCGGGTAGGGATCTCCGAAGGCGAAGAAATCGAGGTAGTAGGCGCCCGTGATGTGCTCCGCGTCGTACGGCCGGCGGTAGACGCCGAGGGCATCCGCGACGTTCTGGCGGCAATCGAGGACGACGAGGTCCGGATTGGACTTCATCTCGTCGAAGAGCTTGCCCGCTGACCAGAGGAGGTCGGCGGCGGTGGTATCCCCATCGTCGTCGTTGTCGTCGTCGTCGTCGGGGACTCCCTCGTAGATCTTCATGTCCGAGTCGCCGGAACACCCTCCTGTCAGGAAGAGACCGAAGCCGGCGAGCGCAAGAGCAACCAGGTGCAGGGGGAACATCCTCTGCTTCACAACACACCTCCTTGGAGCGAGAGCCGTCCGTGTGGGGATTCCGCGGCCAGAGGACCGGTGCTGGCAGAACCGGAACCGCGGGATAGGGGGGGAGTGCTCGCGGGGGAGGCGAGTGACCGAGGACCGACAGCCACCATCATCGCAAGACGACAACGCTCCATGTCCGCGCTCCCGGCCGGGAGTGCGGGCCACCTCGATTGCCCTCAAGGTTGGGGCACAGCTTAGGAGAAGGCCGGGCGGCCGGCAACGATTCCCGCGGGTCAGACCGTATCGGGGCGTTGACAAGTCCCCGGCCGGGCGGGGAGCCGAGGGTGAACTGACGCTCACGCCGCCTCCGGGCCAGGGCACGCCGGCGGACGGCTTCGGGGATGGTTGGCGACGTGAGGACTCCCCGATCGCCGAGCGTTGCCGTCCGACTCGCGGGCAACAGGCCGGCAGCCGGTTTCGTTGACACGGTGAACCCGAAAAGTACACTAAAGCCGTCGTATTTCCTGACTAGCGCGACAGGGGTTTCACGGTGACACGAGTGGCGAACTATCACAGCCATCGGTACTGACGAGGCGGGTTCCGGGCGCAGTGGCTGCGCCCCGGGGAACGAAGCCTCGCGGTGCCGGCCTTGTCCCGCCCCTGAGGTTTCCTCCCCCCTCCTCGTCCGTACTCCGTCTTCATCGGTGCCAGGTGTGGCGCCTGAAGGCCGGTATGTACGGGCCTCCTCGATTGCCCAAAGTCCATGCCTGGCACCGAATGCGGAGACGGGATCGTTCCGCCGGTAACCGTCGATCGGTGCCACCCTCCACCGCGGCCCGGGCCTGATGCCCGCGAGTGTCGGCTTTCAGGACCATCCGACCGATGCGTGCTTCGACCGGTGGATGCCGGGGATCTTCGGCTTATTGAACTCGCGGTCCCGGAAACCGCCGCGCGATCCTGCTGAGCGGCGGGGACGCCGGAGGATGGCGTCGTGATCTCACCGGCCGCCCGACGGTTCTCCCACTGTCTGGGGTGCGCTGCCGCGGCTCCGTCGCGCGCGGCGGACTCGCTCCTGGCGGGCGCCCCTCGGCGCGTCCGCGGCACCCTCGCGACGCCTCCGCGCCGGCCCCCGCGTCCCCGCATCCCCCGACCCCGTGGAGTGCCCGGGACGAACGGTCGGACGTGTGGCCGGATCCGGGGGAACCGCCGGAGGAAGCTCAAGGACCGGACCGCCCGCCCGCCGACTCTGGCGGCGAGGAGGGGGGGCCGCGAAAGCCACCGATGCGGGGAGCCTCGGCCTCCCGGCGGGAGAACGACACCGCGGGCACGAAGTCACTTTATCGGTGCGGGCGCACCCGCGCCGTGCCGGATGGGAACGTCACGACGTCGAACGGGCCCGCGAGCGCGGTGAGCCCGCGGGTCGGCACGCGCGTCGTCCGGCCGCGGGCGATCCGGGAGACGCCGGTCTCGATCTCGTGCGGCGCCGGTCGGAGGGTCCCCGGAAATCCCGGGGGGAGCCCGGGGGCCGTCGCCGATCCATCGGCTACCATGGCGGCCATGGAACACGCAACCGTGGCGAAGGGCCTTCTCGTCGTGATCGGCGCCATCGTCTTTGCCGCTTCCGCCCGCTCCGAACCCGTCGCCTCGCCGGACATCGTGGCCGTCCTCCGGGCCGACGGGGAGTTCACGAAGCTCGTCGCGGCCATCGAAGCGGCGGACCTCACCGAGACGCTGCGCGGCGCGGGGCCGTTCACCGTCTTCGCGCCCACCGACGAGGCATTCGCCACCCTCCCCGCCGGACTCGTCGACCGCCTCCTCGCTCCCGAGGGCCGTGCCGCGCTGGCCCGCCTCCTCCTCGGCCACGTTGCCCTCGGGCGCGGCGCGTCGGAGGAACTGCTCCGCGCCCGCGAAGTCCGCCCCCTTTCCGGCCGGCCGCGCGAGGTGACCGGCGGGCCGGGGCGCGTCCTCGTCTCCGGCGTCCGCGTGCAGCGGGCCGACATCGCGGCGGCGAACGGGGTCGTGCACGCCATGGACCGCGTGCTGCTCCCGACTTCCCCCGAGCGCCCCTCTCCCGAGGCCGTCCTCGTGGACGCCATCGAGCGCGGCGCCCCGCTCTTCAACGCCGGCGACCGCAAGGGCTGCGCGGCCCTCTACGAGGCCGCCGCGCGCGAGGTGCTGGGGTTCGCGGGGGACCTCTCGGCCTGGGAGCGGGCGCAGCTCGAGCGCGGCCTCGCCGAAGCGTCCGCGGAGAAAGACGTCACCGGCCGGGCCTGGGCACTCCGGCGCGCCTTCGACCGCCTGCTCGCGGGCGAGCCAGCGGGTGAGCCGGTCGAAGGGCTCGACGACGCGCCGGAGTTCACTCCGGTCGCCGAGGCCGGGATGCCCGAGGGCTTCCCCGCGCCGGGTCCCGTGGGACGCCTCGTGGTGAAGCGCTACCCCGCGTACCGCGCGGCCCGCGCGCCGGGCGGAACGTCGGCCTTCGGCACGCTCTTCATGCACATCAAGCGAAACGACATCTCCATGACCGCCCCGGTCGAGATGACCATGGAGGGCGCCGACGGCACGCGAGTGAAGGACATGGCCTTCCTTTACGCGACCCCGGAACTGGGCCGGGTCGGGAGCGACGGAGCGGTCGTGGTCGTGGACCTCGAGTCGCGGACGGTGCTGAGCGTCGGAATGACCGGCCCGGTCACTCCCGGGAAGGTCGCGGCGGCGCGGCGCGCCATCGAGGCCCGCACCGCGGAAGGCGCCGCGTGGCGTCCGGCCGGCGAGTGGCGGCTCATGGGCTACAACAGCCCCATGATCTCCGAGGCGCGGCGGTTCTACGAGGTGCAGCTCCCCGTCGAGCCGCGGCCGGTTGGTGGCCGGAAGTAGCTCGGGCCGGGTCGCCGGCGTCAGCGCGCGGGCGCGCCGGGCGCGACAGTGGTGCGGGCGTGCCCGAACTGCGGCACAGAGGGCCCTCATCCGCCTGTCACCGGGCATGCTCGCCGGGCGGAGGGACCGGTGCGGCAGTTTCGGGTAGGCCGGATCCCCGATCGCTTCCCGGCGAGTCGGGTCATCCACCCCGCCGCGCACCTCGAGGATGCACCGGGCCGCGCTGCGGGTCGCCGATGACGCCATTGGTGACGCTCACCTGCTCATGGCCGGGGATGGCTGCCGCGGGACAGGCTCGCCGATCCCGGGGTCCTCGCTTGCCGCCGCGCGCCCGGCCCGGTATCGTGACCCCGTCCCGTCCGCAGGAGGAGACCGCCATGCGCCAGCTTTCCGCCGTCGTGCTCGTTCTGGTCGCCGTATCGGGATCAGCCCTCGCGGAGACGTGGTCCGTGCCGGGTGACTTCGCCTCCCTGCAGGCGGCCGTCGCCGCCGCGGGTCCGGGGGACACCATCCGGTATTCCGCTGTCGGTGTGGAGCAGGTGACGATCGCAGGGAAGAGCGGCCTGACGATCTCCGGAAAGGGACTCCTCGACGGGGCGAACACCTGCCTCATCATCAGTGACTCGTCGAGCATCCTGGTCAGCGGTCTGATCTTCGACGATGCGGAGGAGGACGCCGTCCGGGTCATCCGCTCCACCGACGTGCAGTTCACCAAGTGCACCTTCCAGAACGGCGAGGCGGATGCCATCCACGTCGAGGACTCCTTGCGGGTTTCCATCCTCAAGTGCCAGATCCACGACTTCGCGGGCTTCGGGATCCACATGCCCCATGTGAGCGGCGATACGTGCGATGACTGCCGCATCGAGGGGAACACGATCCACGCCTGCGGCGAGGACGGCATCCAGGCGCCCGGCACGGTGGGGCTGGTGGTCCTCAAGAACCGGATCCACTCCTGCGGCGAGGACGGTATCGCATTCCGGGCCGACGGCGGCGCCGTGAACGCGCGCGTCGAGATGAACACGCTTGACGACCTGCGCGGCGCGGGGATGGTCGTGGGTGGCACGGGGGCCCGCATCCTGAAGAACAAGGTCTCCCGCTGCGACTACGTCGGGATCGAGGTCCACGGGAGCGACCACCGGATCGAGGGGAACTCGATCCGGACGGTGGGCGACGACGGAATCAGCCTGATCGGGGACGCCTGCGAGGTCGTGGGCAACAAGATCTCCGATATCGGGTGGTTCTACAACGGGGGCTTCGTGACCGGCGCCGGCGTGGAGGTGGAGGGGGCGGGCCATTGGATCGAGGCAAACAAGATCAAGGGCGTCCGCACGGCCGGTGTGAACATCTGGGACTCGACCCTGAACTCCGTCGAATCCAACTCCATCTCGGGTTCTGCCCTTCACGGGATCATCGTGGAAGGCGGGGCCAACGGGGTGAACGGGAACAAGGTCACGAAGGCCGCCGGCGCCGGCTTCCTGGTGGACGGAATCGGCAACTCCCTCACTGGCAACTCGGCAAAGGGCAGCGGCGACCTGGATCTGCGCGACATCGGGTCGCCGGGCGACAATACCTACACGGACAACTCGTTCGGGACGTCGAACCTCTGATCCCCGCCGCCACTTCGACCGCGGCCGGCCCCCCTCGGCATCCCCGGCGGCAGGCGTTGCCGGGGAGCCTCTGATCCTGGCGGGGCGGCAGAGCGCCCGCGAGCGGTTCGCGCGGGCGCCGCCCCGCGGGCCGCGCCCATAACCCGCAGGTCGGCATGGGCAACGCCGGTCGGAGCCTGCCGGTGCGCGACCTCAGGGCCCGTGAAGAAACAACCGCTGCATTCGGCCGGCCGCCGCATCCCGCCCAGCGTCGTCGCTCCTCCGCAGAGACCGGCTCCGTAAGGTCCATTCGTCGTCGCTCCTGGCTGGGCGGGCGCGGCGGGGGCCTCGGTGTTAAGCGCTTGTTTTCTTGCGGGTCCTTACGGCGCCGTGTCCGCCGTGAGGACGAAGGTCGCGTGCACCGTCCCGCCTTGCGCGCCTCCTCCGATGGCGTGGCTGATCGCCGCCTCGAGCTCCATCTTCAGCTTGCGCGGCAGCCCGATCCGTCCGAATGGACCTCGTCTCCGTGAACCGGGCCGTGTGCTGCGTGGACGCGACCGACGGGACGGTCTTCGCGGTCCGCACCTCGCCCTACGCCGTGCCGAGAATGACGCCCTGGGCCGCGAGGACCAGAACGACGAAGCGCCCGATCTGGTTCATGGTTCCCTCCGGGTCCATGGTCGCAGGCCGGCGCGGGACCGGGCGGACGGCGCGAAGGAGCGGGGCTACTTCCAGTTCTCCGTGTCCTTCAGGAGGCGGCGGTGCTTCTTCATGAGCCTTGGCCACCGCCTCGCACGCCGCCACGTAGCAGTCGTCGCGGATCGCGAGGCAGGCTTCGATCGCCGCCTTCGGATCGCCCGCGTCCCGCGCCGTCTCCGCCGCCGCCCAGTGGGCCGCCGCCGCCTCGTCGTGCGCCGCCACGCGGGCCTCGAAGGCCG
>JALOQY010000493.1 GCA_025459285.1 Planctomycetota bacterium
CCGGCTTCCGTGGAAGTGCGTCGGGTTCCCTCGGGCGAACCGCTCCGACTCAAACGGTTCCTCACGCGTGCGAAGCTGATGCGACTCGCGCAGTTCCTCTTCTATCCCGCCTTCATGGAGCGTCAATCGGCCTGGGTTCGCCAGGCCATCGAGGAAGGGGAGCGGGTGCTCCGGCAGGGCGGTGCCGACCTCGTCTACACGTGCTCCGGCCCCTACTGCTCGAACCGGATCGGTCTTGTCCTGAGCCGTCGTTTCGGCGTCCCGTGGGTGGCCGACCACCGCGATCCCTGGACGCAGAGCTGGGGCCTCCACTGGCCATCGCGCCTGCACCACGCGTACTGCGCGACATTCGAGAACGAGGTTCTGCGCCGCTGCTCGCGGTTCGTCACGAACACGCCGGGCCAGCGGGAGGACCTGTTGCGCCGCTTCCCCTCGGCGGATCCGGACCGGATCGTGACGATTCCCAACGGCTACGACGAGGAGGACTTCGCCGGCCCGCCCCCGCCGAAGGGGGAGCGCTTCGTGATCCTCCACGCGGGTTCCTTCTCCGACCGGTCTGTGGGGGGAACCGCGCCTCTCGGAGGCCCGGTCCGGCGGTTACTGCGGAACCGCCTCGAGTACCGCAACCGCGATTTCGACCTTTCCGCGCACAGTCCGGCCCCGGTCTTCCGCGCGCTGGCCCTGTTGCGCGCGGGTCACCCGGAATTCTTCACCCGGGCCGAGTTCCGTCTCGTCGGCCGCGTCTCCGGCGGGTGGCGAGGGATTGCGGCCTCGCTCGGCGTGGCCGATGCCGTGAGGCTAACCGGTCCGCTCCCTCATGAGGACGCCGTCCGGGAGATGCGCGGCGCCGACCTCCTCTTCGCCCCGGAGATGGTCCGCCGATCGGGCGGACGGGTGGGATGCACGTCCCAGAAGCTCTACGAGTACCTCCGCGCTGGTCCTCCCGTGCTGGCCACCGGCGGCTCCGGAGACACTCAGGACGTGATTCGCGAGACGGGCTCGGGTTGGTCCTTCGAACCCGGCGACGCTTCCGGTATCTCGGACTTCATCCTCCGGAGTGCGCGCGGCGAGACGGTCTCCGGACCGCGCCGGTCCGAAGTCATTGCTCGTTTCGACCGCCGCCGGCTCTCGTCCCTGCTTGCGGAGACATTCCGGGGCGCGCTCGGCGAGGGGAGGCGTCCATGAGGGTCGTGGCGGTGATTCCCGCCTACGACGAGGAGTTCGTGGTGGGTGAGGTCGTCCGGGCGGCGAGGGCCCTCGTCGACGAGGTACTGGTGGTGGATGACCTCTCCACGGACGGCACGGCGGGAGCCGCGCTCGCGGCCGGGGCACGACTGCTGCGCCGCGCGACGAACGGCGGCCAGGGCGCGGCGTTGCGGGACGGCCTCGCCGAGGCGCATCGGTCGGGCTTCGACGTCGCGGTGACGATGGATGCCGACGGTCAGCACGATCCGGCCGACATTCCGGCACTCGTCGAGGCGGTCCGGACCGGTGCCGACGTGGCCATGGGCTCGCGGATGCTGCGGACGGAGGGGATGCCGGCCGCAAGGATTCTCGCCAACACCATGGGCAACCTCGTCACCTTCGCGCTCTACGGTACTTTCGTGACGGACAGCCAGTCCGGATACCGGGCCTACTCGCGGCGCGCGATGGAGCGGATCCGGGTCCGCGCCGAACGCTACGAAGTCTGCTCGTGGCTCGTGGGGGAGTACCGGCGCCGGGGTCTGCGGATCCGGGAGGTCCCGGTGCACACGATCTACACCGGCTACTCGCTCTCCAAGGGCCAGAGCTTCGCGACGGGCCTTGGGACGCTTGGCCGCCTGCTGCTCACCCGCCTTTGCGAGTGGTGGTGATCAGCGGGGCGGGACCGCGTGGAGGACGAACGGCCCCTCGCGGAACACCACCGGCAGTCCGAAGTCGTCGTGAGGAAGCTCGGCCACAACGTAGTCCACACCTCGGGCCCGGCACCAGGTCAACAGCCGCGAGGTGTCCCGCTCAGCGTAGAGCGCGACCGCTTCCCGGTACCGGGCGAGCCAGTCGAGCCCCTTTCGTCCGAGCAGCGTGACGGCGAAGCCGCCGGCCTTGCGGTCCACCACGATCGATCGCCGGGCGTAGAGCCGGAAGTGGGAGAGGTCTTCCGGCGGGACGAGGAACAGGGCGTCGACCGACGTTTCTCTCCGGCATCGCCCGGTGAAACGGAGGTAAGCCGCCCGGTCTTCCTCCGGCCGGCCACGAAGTTCTCCACCGCGAGGGCGTGAGGGTGCCGGCGGGACGGCCGGCGCGGGCCGCCCGAAGAGGCGGCGCCCGGCACGGTCGAACCAGTGCTCCTGGATCGTGCCGGTGAAGAGCAGGGCGATCATCACGGACGCGCCGGCCAGAGCGGCCGGTCGGAGGCCCCGGTGTGCGAGGAGGCTTCCGAGCAACGCGGCCACCGGCACCAGGGCGAGGAACCCGAGGATTCGCGTGAAGCGCAGGAGTTGGAGTTGCGTGAGCGCCGCGATGTTCGCCGTCAGGAGTCCTCCGGGCAGCGCGAGGAGCAGGGCAAGCGCAAGGAGCGCGAGAAGGCGCCGTGGCATCGCGAGGCCCGGGAGCCGCAGGGCCAGGGGGACGGCGAGGAACAGCGCCATGGGGCCGAAGGTGGCGAGGACGGCGTGCGCGGGAAGCGATACGAGATCCGGCACCCGGGCGGCCAGAGCCTCCGCCGAGCCGAGACCGGCGCGGGGCGCGGCGAGGAAGTCGAGGATGTACGGCAGCGCGCCGAGGGCGAAG
>JALOQY010000494.1 GCA_025459285.1 Planctomycetota bacterium
CCACGCGAGCGCGCCTCGGTGTAGAAGCGTTCCTTCCATCCGTAGGTCATGATGTCGCGGTAGAGCACGATCACGCGGGCTTCGGGGTTCTTCTTGAGGACCGTGAACGTGTTCTTCAGCGCCGCGGAGCAGCACACCCGCGAGCACCAGGCGTGGGTCTCCTTGTCCCGGGAGCCGACGCACTGGATCATCACGACCTGTCCCAGGCGGTCCGCGCCGATCTCTCCGGCCGCGAGCGCCCGCTCGAACTCGCCCTGGGTCATCACGGCATCGCTCGAGCCGTACCCGTAGAGGGTGGTCTTCGCCTCCCTCCCGCCGGTGGCCACGATCGTCGCGCCGTGGCGGACCTCGAGGGGTTCCTCCATCTTCGGCACGCGGACCAGGCTGCGGTAGCTACCCGCGCGCCCGTTGGACCGGATCACCTCCGACTCGGTCAGCACGAGGATGCCGCCGCTCGAGCGGATCTCCTGCGCCATGCCCTGGACCACCGCGCGGGGATCGAGTCCCTCGAGCGTGGTCCGGAGTTCGAGCGCGTGGCCGCCGAGTTCGGCGGAACGTTCCACCAGCACCACCTCGATGCCGTGCTTCACCAGCGCGAGGGCGGCCTGCATGCCGGCGGGGCCGCCTCCGATGATCAGCGCCCGGTGCTCGACCGGGAGGTGCGTGGCGTGCACCGGGTCGCGGACGGTGAGGGCACTCACGTTCCCGGTGACCAGATCGAGAGCTTCGCCATACGGGTCGAGACCGTGCTCCGCGCGGCGGATCGCCCCCCGGAGGTCCACCACCTCGACCAGCGCCGAATTGAAGCCCGCCTCCCAGGCCGCCTCGCGCAGACCCTGCTTGTAGACGAACGGCAGGCAGGCGGCGATGAGAACCCGGTTGGCGGCGGAGTTCACGAGGATCTCCTGCATCCGGCAAAGGCCCTTGCGGCAGGCCTCGTCGATCACCTCGACCTGCGTGACCTCGCGGATCATCCCGATCTCCGCGGCCAACCGGCCGAAGTCGATCGGGTGCGCCCCCTCGGTCAGCGGCCAGCGGCAGAGCAGCACCGCCACGGCCGGGAGTTGCCGGTCCACCGGCTTCTCCTTCCGGAGCGGCGACGCGGGCTTCCGCCCGAGTCCTTTCGACCGCAGGAGCCTGGCCGCCTCCGAGGCGGCCGCGCTCCCTTCGATCAGCGTCTCGTTGATGTCCTTGAGCCCGGTGAAGGAACCGCAGACGTAGATGCCGGGCCTCGTGGTCACGACCCGGTGCAGGTCGTCGGTCCCGACGAAGCCGTTCTCCATCATGTCGAGGCCGAAGACCCGGCCGAGTTTCGCCATCTCCTCCGTGGCGCGCTGGCCGTTCGCGAGGACGACCAGGTCGAAGGTCTCCTCGCGGGCCTCTCCGTCGGCGGCGAAATAGCGGATGACCGGATCGCCGTCGCCGTTCGTCATGACCGCGTGCGAACGGCATCGGACCAGGCGGACGCCCTGCTTCTCCGCCGAGTCCTGGTACCGGTAGTAGTCCCGGCCGAACGTCCGGAGGTCCATGTAGAAGAACGTGGCCTCCATGTCCGGCCCGCCGTGCTCCTTCGCCAGCACGGCCTCCTTCAGGGAGAACATGCAGCAGACCGAGGAGCAGTGGTCCCGGCCGAGCTTCCGGTTGCGCGAGCCCACGCAGGAGAGCCACGCGATGCGTTTCGCCTCCTTCCCGTCGGCGGGGCGCCGGAGTGTCCCCCGGTAGGTCCCGTTCACCGAGACCGACCGTTCGAACTGGAGACTGGTGAGCACGTGGGGAGACCGGCCGTACTCGTAGAAGTTGGGCTCCTCCGAGGGATCGCAGAAGCCGGTCCCCACCGCGAGCACCACGGCGCCGACCTCGACCGGCTCCTCGCGGTCCTCGGCATCGAGGTCGATGGCGCCGGTGGGGCAGACACCGAGGCACGCGCCGCACCGGGTGCACGCGTCGCGGTCGATGACGACGAGGTTCGGGAGGTTCTGGGGAACGGGGTGGTAGATCGCCTTGCGCTTCGTCAGTCCCTCGTTGAACGCGTTGGGGACCTCGACCGGGCAGGCCTCGGCGCAGGCGCCGTCACCGATGCAGAGCTCGGTATCCACCCATCGGGCCCGGTGCTTCAGGGTGACGGTGAAGCCGCCGGGTTCCCCTTCGCAGGCGATGACGTCCGTGTCCGGGAGGATGGTGATGTTGTCGTGGTAAAGGCTCTTCCGCATGCAGAACTGGGAGGCGTTCTCCCGGCCCACGAACGGCAGCATCCGGCACATGCCGCAGTGGTCGGAGGGGAATTGCACGTCCAGCTTGGAGAGGATGCCGCCGATGGCCGGGGAGCTGTCGGTCAGCAGCACCTCATGGCCGGATTCCGCCAGGTCGAGCGCCGACCGGATGCCGGCCACCCCCGCTCCCACCACCAGGACCTTCGCGATCTTGCCGTCCATCAAAGGCCTCACTTGGTCTGCCCGGTGACTTCCGGAAGTTCGTTTTCGGCGAAGTAGGCCAGCGGCTGCTCCTCCTCCCGATCGCGTCCCGGGACGTAGTCGAAGACGGACTGGATCTCCTCGGCGACCATGCTGAAGAGCTGCCCGACGGGGATGTCGTTGGGGCACGCCGAGGTGCACTGTCCGCAGCCGACGCAGAGCGTGCCCATGTGGGCCATGCGTGTGAGGTGGTAGAAGAGCGTGTCGGTGGGCATGCGGAGCTTGCCGCGCTTCTTCGCCCAGCCGAGGTACTGCTGGCCCTCGTGGCCGAAGGTGTCGGTCACGAAGA
>JALOQY010000167.1 GCA_025459285.1 Planctomycetota bacterium
CGGGCTCCGTCGGGCCGAGGAGCCCCGCCAGTGCCGCTCGCGCCGCCTCGATCGACTCCCGGACCGACTCCATGGCCTGGGCCGGGCCCCACAGCCGCAGGAACCCGAGTGCACGATCCTGCCGCGGGTCCTTCGGGCGCTGCGCGCCCTCGCCTCCGCGCCGCTGCGCGTCGCTCCGGGCTCGGAGTCCCCCGAGGCGGGGGACTCCTCGCGGACCATCGTTGTGTGGGGGGCTCGCGCCCCCCACCGGGGCGGCCCGAGGCCACCCCTCCCCCTCGGCGGGCGCACCGAGGGGCTTTGCTCCTCCGTCCCGCACACTCTCCCCGAGAGCCCGCGGCGAGCCGTCGACCAAGAAGCCGCGCTCCCGGCTCTCTCCGGTCGTTGCGCTCTGGTGTTGCGCGGCTCCGACTCGGGGCAGCCGGACGGCGCCACTGGCACGAGCCGGCGAGCGCCGCAGAGGCGGCATCGGCCGGTCCGAATCGTCAAGGGTGCCGGCCGTGTCCGCCGCCCGCAGGGCGGCGAGGAGGGGGAGGCCGCGCCAGCGGCCGGTGCGGGGGAGGATCTGCTTCTCCCGCATGTAGTCCTTCTCGCGAACGCAGTGGAGTTCGGCGAGCCGTTCGGTGGCGAAGAGCTCCCGCAGGGTGTCGCCGATGGCGAGGGCCACGGCGCCATGGCCGGCGGCGACGGCGCGGAGTTCCTCGTCGGCCTTCCGGGCCTCGAGGAGCCGCTCCGAACAGCCATGGTCCACGAACGCGATCATGCGGCCTTCACCTTACTCCATGGGGGTGACACGGCTTTGCCCCCGCGCTGACAAAGAACGTACACGTTGGGGGTGACACGTCCCGCCGCCCGGAGCCCCAAGCCACCCCTGCCCTGCCGCAACCAAAAGCGACTCGAAGCATCCGCATTTCCGTCTCCGGCCTGCGCCACTCTCTCGACCCATGCCGCCACCATACTCGACGGGGGTGACACTCGCGCCCGCCCGCCCCGACACCATACACCCGGGCGGTGACACGACCTGCCCCCGCTGCGGCAGAGAGGGTACACGGAGGGAGTGACACGTCCTGCCGCCCGGGGCGCCACGCCACGTCCGCCCTGCCGCAACCAAGTGCGACTCGCATCATCCACATTGCCTTCTCCCGTCCCCAGCGACTTCTCGACCCATGCCGAAAGCAAACTCCCCAAGGGTGACACCCGCCGTCCACCCACCCCGACGCCCTGACACCCCGGCGGAGCCCCGCCTCGACTCGCGCCCGACCCGGAGCGTGCACGACGGCGGTGACAGACTCCGCCGCGCCAGTGACCGAACGGTTCTGGCCGCACCGGGGTAAAAAGACGACCCAGAAAAGCCGCATTCACTTTTCCGGCTCCCATCATGCCAGGGACCGCCCGGCTCCAACGTACCGCATGGCGGTGACGCCTCTCGCCCGCCGACCCGAGCACCGTACCCGAAGGAGGTGACTCGGCTGGCCGCGCCCGGGCCCGGGGCGCGTCTCCCGGCTGGTGGCCTCGACGCGACTCTCTGAGCCGCATTCCCGGCTCCGGTCGCTGACCCGCGATCACCATGTTGCGGCAAGTCTTGTCTTCGGGGGTGACAGGGTGCGAACCACCCACGGGGCGGCGGCGGCTCGGGGGTGTGAAGCGGTGGGCATTCGCGGGACTGCGATACCGGCCCACGCGATCGCGAGGAGGGGTACCGGCGCCTGCCGGAGGGAGAGCGGGAGCCATGGATCCTGGCCCGGTGCGCGGCGGAAGGGACGAGCCGGCGCCAGTGTTCGACCCGTGGGTCTGCCAACCGGCGCCGGTCGAGTCAGGATTCGGCCCTGCAACCCGGACGCGGGGCTGGACGCGCGATGGACGGGGCCGGCGTCCGTGGAGGCCGGCCGGCTGCCAGAGCGCGTATTCGGCGGGGCGGAAGCCGAGGTTCGTGTTGTGGTTGGAGGGCTCGTTCCTGTTGCGGCTGGCGGAACGGCAGTTGACGGCCCTGTTGTTCCAGCTCCCGCCGCGGTTGACCCGGTTCGGCGTGGCGCCTGCGCCTCGCGCCCGTCAGTCATGTCCCTGTTCTCCGCTCACCACTCCATGGGCGGCGAGCGGGCGAAGTACGCTCATTGCAGGGTCCGGCTCCGAGCCCGCCCGAGGTGGGCGAGCCGGCTCGTGACGGATTCCCGCAGCTTCTCCGCCGTGATCCGACCCGCGCGGAAGAGCATCTGCGCCCGGCGCGCCCCCTCGCGGAACCTCCGGAGCCCCTCGCGCCGCACCTCGATCTCCCGGGGCCGCACCCGGAAGCCGAGGAAGGGGAGGCCGGTCCGCGTGGGGTGGATCGCCGTGACGCGGTCCCTCAACGCCAGATGCAGCTCTCCGGCGAGAAAGCCGCGCACGGCCGCGAGGACCGCCTTCAGCTCGGCGCGGCTGTCCCCAAGGCGAGGGCATCATCCAAAATAGCGGAATCGCTCGCGCGCGTCCGGTGTCAGCCGCAGGAACCGGTCGAGGGGGGTCAGCACGAAGTTCGCGAGACACTGGCTCGTGAGGCTCCCGATGGGCAGCCCGGGCCACCCGGAGCAGTTCCGCCACCCCCGTCCCGCCAGAGCCGGGCACGACCCTCGACGGCGGCACCATCATCTCCGGCGTGCGGGCCGTTTCCTGCCGTTCCGAATGCACACTCCCCGGCGGTCAGCGGGGCTCGGGGACCGCCTCCGCATCGAAGATCTCCGTGCGGTGCCAGTCCTGCCAGATCACGAGGCCCATCTCGCGGACGCCGAGCCAGTAGGCCTCGTCCTCCAGGGTGTGCTCTTCGAGCAGTTCGGCGATGCGGGCGGCGATCAGGTTCCGGTACTCCGGCTTCAGGGCGAGGACCACCGAGCGGCCGTTCATCGTGAACTTCACGCGGGTCGAGCCCGGGGGGCCCGGTTCATGGCGGAAGAGGCCGCGGCCCGGGGTGCTGCCGGAACCCACGATCACCCCGTCGTTCATGCAGCTCACCGGCGGCCCGGCCGCGGAGAACGAGACGACCTCCATCGAGTGGGGCGGGGCATTCAGCAGTTCCGCGGCGCGGATCGCCATCTTCACGCCCACGATGGACCACGCGCCGAGGTGCTCGTGGATCTCGTTCATCAGGATCTGGGCGAACCACTCCTCCTCGCCGTTCTTCGCGCGGATCGCCGCCTGCCGCTCGCGCACGTCCGGGGCGAGGAACTCCGGCGGGAAATCCGTGCGGGAGAAGACCACGGGCTTTCGTCGCAGCCGCCCCCCGCGAAGCGCCGCCGAGAAGGCCGCCTCGATGCCGGCACGGTCTCCGGGCTCCATGGCACCATCCTCCCGCTTCCGGAACCGGTCCGGCTCCGCGCAGTAAAGGAACGCCAGTTCGTCGTGGTACGGGGCGAGCGGCCCGAGGTAGTGGGCGAACGCCGCCTTGTCGCCGAGCAGGCGCCGGAGGATTCCCGCGCCGATCGTGTGGCCGGAGATCGCCATCGGTCCCTCGGACCACGCGGCGGGCTTGGTGCCCTCCGCCCCCGGCACCACGAAGGTGAGCGGCAGGCCCGACTCGCGGACGACCGCGACCGCCTCGGGGTCCCGCCGCGCATTCCAGCCGTCCGGGCTTCCGGAGACCACCACGGCCTCGATCCCGGCGCGGATCCCGGGCTTCGTCAAGAGCGCCGAGGCGAGGCTCCCGAGCGGGCCGAGGACCAGCACGGTGGTCTTCCCGTGATCGCAGGTGTAGGCGACCGCGGGATCGAAGGGGCGGGCCGCTCCGGCCGAGCCGGAGGGGAGCAGCCGTCCGAGCATCTCCTCCGCCGCGGCACGGAACGGCGGTGGCGTTGCCGCCTCGGGTGAGCCGGCGAAGAGCGCCACGTCGGAGCGGTTCATCCGGCCGAGCAGGCGCGCGACCGTCGTGGCGCCGCCGACCGCTCCCGAGGCCCCGGGGGTGACGACGATCGCCTCGACGTCCACCGCCGGTTCCTGGAGCACGAGGGTCAGAGCCACCACGTCATCCAGACCGGCGTCCGTATCGATGACGAGGTAAGTGTGTGGCCCCTCCTCGTCGGCCCGGGCGGGAGGGAGCAGGGCGAGGACCAGGAGTGCGGCGAACCATCGGCGGTTCATCTCGGCTCTCCGGCGGCGTCACGTCCCATCATGCCGCATCGAACCCGCCCCGCCCAGTGGTGGTTCGGGGACGCGGCACATTCGTCGACTCTTCGGTCGGACCGTCGCGGTGGGCTCGACCGACGGATCGCTCGGCGGCAAGCGGTCCTCGGTCCCCGAAAAGTTTACAAGTTTACAACGTCCCCAAACGTTTCCGACCGACGGATCGCTCGGCGGCAAGCGGTCCTCGCTCCCCGAAAAGTTTACAAGTTTACAACGTCCCCGAACGCTCCAGCAGCAGGAGGAGTTCGGACAGGGTGGTCCGGCCGCGGTCCCGGTGGTACCAGGCCATGAGGGGGGCGTAGAAGGCGCCACGGTCCTCCTCGCGCGGGGAACCGAGTTCGAGGATCCGCGCGCGAAGCAGCGTCTGGAGCGGAGCCGGGCGCGGGCCCCACCAGCCGATCTCGCGGCCCTCGCCGTCGGCCACGATCGCCACCGGGATCGCCCGACCACCCTTCGTGAGGTGCCGGTCGATCAGTTCCGGATGGCCGGCGATGTCGATGAAGCGGACCTCGACGCCCGGTGTGCCGACGAGCGCCCTCGCGATCACCGGCACCGAACGCGCGGCATCTCCGCACCAGTCCTCGGTGAGGACCAGCACCTTCCGCGGGCCGGGGAGCGCGCCGAGCCGGCGGCGCGAGATCCCGTCCACCTCCGCGGACTCGAAGTGGTGGCGCCAGAGGCTCGCGTGCTCCATGACGCCAGCGAGGTACCGCGGCCAGTCGACACCGGCCTCCCATTCGTCCTTCGTGAAAGCCATCGAGACCTCCGTCGGGCGACCAGTGTACCGGACGGGCTCATTTCCGGGCGTGGACGACCACGAAGGAGGACTCGCCGCGCGTGGCGAGTTCCCGGCCGAGCCTGCGCCGACGGCGCTTCGACCGCGCGAGGGCCGCGAACCACGCCTCACTCCGAAGAGCCTCCGGCGCGAAAGCGAAGCTCTCCCGCCACCCGTCGCCCGCCGGATCGTCCCGCACGTGCTCCACGCGAAAGCCGCACTCCGCGAGGCATCGGAGCAGGACGGGTCGCGGGAAATGCAGCAGGTGACGCGGCAGTTCGAGGTGGCGCCAGTGCGGGCCGAGGCGGCGCGCCGCATGGCCGTCGATCACCGGGATCGACAGCGCGAGGAGCCCGCCGGGGACGAGGAGGTCCCGCGCCGCCGAAAGCGTCTCCCGCGGATCCGGCACGTGTTCCAGTACGTGGCTCAGGTTCACCGCGTCGAAGGACTCCCGGGGATACGGCGCGTCGTGGATGGTGCCGGTATGGACCTCGAGCCCGCGGTTCACCCGGGCCCGCTCCGCCGCGAGCGGATCCGGCTCGATGCCTGCCGCCGCGAAGCCGCCCTCCGCGTGGAGCGCAAGCCACGCCCCCGAGCCGCAGCCCACGTCGAGGAGCCGCCCCCCGCCCTCGAACGGGAGGAAGCGGATGTTCTTCCGATCGCGGTCGAATCGCCCGCGAAGCGGCGTGAGGAGCGCGCGGGAGAGGGCCGGGGCGCGCCGGGGGCGCTGTGCCGGCGCGGGGCCGAACGGCCAGCCGTAGAAGGTCCGCAGCACCAGCCGATCCGCGAGCGAGAGCCTCCGCGGCCGCTGCGACTCCGGGCTTCGATGCGGCGCGTAATCTCCGGAGTAGCAGGCGGCGAGCGCCTCCGGGGCCGGACGCGGATTGAGGAAGCCCATCCCGCACTCCCGGCAGCGGGTGATCCGGAACTCGCCCTCGACGACGCCGGTCGGATCCGGCGCGCGGAGCATCTCCCTTGCGTCGCGGGAGCCGCACAGCGGGCAGGCCACCTCCACGAGCGGAACGCGCAACGCCATCAGAGGGTCCGGACCGGCCTTTTCCCGAGGAGCACCGGCCCGGGCTCCCGCCGCGTCTCCCGGATCGTCATGCGGAACTCGGGCCGGTACTCGCGGGGCGAGCAGCGCCCGCAGGAGACCCGCTGGCGCTTGCGCGTGGGCAGTTCGGCGCCGCAGGACGGGCACTCGTACACGTAGCAGTAGCGCTTCACGTCGGCCCAGTGCTTCGCGTACCGGAACTCCTCCCACGACACCCTGAGCGCGCGGACGATGGGCGCGGCGAGGCGCCGGAAGGCCTCGTCGTGGCGGGGGGCGAGGAGGTGGCACATCTCGTGGGCCAGCGTGATCCGCAGCGCCCTCGGGTTCTTCTGGTGATAGGGGACCGACAGGCGGATCAGGCGGTCCTCCCGGATGCAGGAACCGGCCGAAGCGGTCAGGCGGTTCGACCACTCGATGTTCGCCCGGAGACGGCCGCCGAAGAAGCGCTGGTTCAACTGACGGAAGAGCGACTCGGCGTCGAGGATCGGCCCGTGACAGGTCCGGCCCGGGGTGGGCATGGGCTCCGATTCTCACGATCGATCGCCCCGCGCCAACAACAACACGGGCGGGAGGGCGCTCTCGGATCCTGCGGGCCGCCGGCGAGCGGGAGGCCGTCCCGGGACGCGCCGCCCGAGGCTGTCCGTTCGTGGTCCGTGCGTATCAATTCAGGACGGCGGGATCTCGAGGTGCGCCCGGGGTCACTCCTTCGGCGGCGCCGGCTGGATCTGGCCGCAGGCATGGCAGACGGCGAAGGGCTTCTCCTCGTAGGTGTGGCAGAAGGCGCACGAGTAGAAGTCGGCGCCCTGCTCACGGGGAGTGCGAGGGGTCGCGGGCTTCGGGGCCGACTTCTTTTTCGGTGCCGGCTTTTTTTTCGGTGCCGGCTTCTTCTTCGGTGCCGGCTTCTTCACCGGCGCCTTCCTCGCGGGCGGCTTCTTCGCGGGGACCTTCTTCGGCGGGCGCTTCTTCTCGGGTTTCTTCATGATGTTGACAAGATCTCCTGCCCGGTGCTGGAAGGCAAGCGGGAATCCCCCCAGAGGCCGGGGATCTTCGCGCCGCAATCCGGACACTTTCCATCGGGACCGATGCGGATCGGTGAAATCCGGTATCCCCGGCGGCCCACGAGGAGCCCTCCGCAGGCCGGGCAGAACGTGTTCTCGCGATCGCCCACCGAGCCGTGCACGTTGCCGGGATAGACGTACCGGAGGCCCGCCTCGCGGCCCAGGTCGCAGGCGCGGAGCAGCGTCGCCGCCGGCGTGGCATCGCGGTCGGCGTACCGGTAGTCCGGGTGGAACGTCGTCACGTGCCATGGGATGTCGGGCGAGACGCCGGCGAGGAAGGAGGCCATGGCGCGAAGTTCCCCGTCCGAATCGTTGTAGCCGGGGATCACGAGCGTCACGACCTCGCACCAGATGCTCCGCTCCGCGAGCCCCTCGATCGTCGCGAGGACGTGGGCCAGCGTCCCGCCCGCCTCGCGGTAGCCCTCCGGCCGGAAGGACTTGAGGTCCACCTTCATGGCGTCGAGACGGGGTGCGAGGAAGTCGAGCACCTCCGGGGTGCCATGGCCGTTGCTGACGAAGGACGTGAGGAGGCCTCGATCCTTCGCGGCGTCGAAGACCGCCGCCGCCCAGTCGGCGGTGATGAGAGGCTCGTTGTAGGTGGAAGTGACCACCGGCGCGCCCCGTTCCACGGCGAGGCCGGCGATGGCCGCGGGGGAGAGGTCGATGAACCGCCCGCCGGCCGACCCGTCCCGGAGCGCCTGCGACGTGAGCCAGTTCTGGCACCACGGGCAGTGGAGGTCGCAGCCGAGCATGCCGAAGGACAGCGCCGAAGCCCCCGGTCGCAGGTGGTAGAAGGGCTTCTTCTCGATGGGATCCACGGCCAGCCCCGCTACGTAGCCGAACGGGACCCGGAGCGTCCCGCCTTCGTTCCGGCGGACCTTGCAGATGCCCCGTTTCCCCGCGGGGATCCGGCAGCGGTGGCCGCAGGCGAGGCAGCGCACGCGTCCGCCCTCGAGGACCTCCACGAGGGCCTTCGCCGCGGGGGCCGTCCGCCCGTCGAGCATGCCGGCGAGGTCGTCCATGACCCTTCCATGTTAACCGCATCGCGGCGTGGAGGCCCCACGGCCTCCGGGAACCGCGCGCGACAGGGCGTGGGACGGGTTAGTCTTGAGGGCATGACCCCCGATTCCGGAGGTGCCGACATGGGTGCGCCGCTGAACGACTTCGTCCGGATCCTCCGGGCGATCCTGAAGGTCGCGAAGTACGGAGGCCTAGCTTTCCTCGTCGTCACGATCTTCATGATCGGCCGGGAGCTGTGGGCCCTGTCCGGTGTCTTCGCCGCGATCTGGGAGCCTCTGCGGTACGTCTTCCTGGCCGCCGCGGCCGGGGTCGCGGCGTGGCTCCTCGGCCCGCCGGTGGCCCGGTTCGTCCGAGTGCCACGGGCGGTCACCCCTCCGAAACTCCCCGGGAAGGACGAGCCGTGGGCCGCCGCGGACGTCTCGGCGCGCGCGGCCTTCCTCGGGGCGTACCTCGACTCCATGGGTCGCAACGGGATGCTCCGGGAGGCCTGGCCGGCGGTCGTGGCCGCGAAGGGGGATCTCCTCCGCCTTCCGCGGCCCGCGGACCCCGCCGCCGCCCGGGAGACGCTCGCGAGGTTCGAACGGGAGCGGCTGGAACCCCTCCTGGCCCCGCTCGACCGCCAGGCCGATTCCCTCATCCGGAAAGAGGCGCTCGCGGTGGGCGTGGCCACCGCCCTCTCCCCGAACGGTGCTCTCGATGCCTTCCTCGTCCTGTGGCGCAACGCGAACCTCGTGAGCCGCCTCGCCAATGTCTACTACGGTCGGCCGGGGATCCGGGGAAGCCTGCGCATCCTGGGCGACGTGGGCAGCGCGGCACTCCTCGCGACCTATGCCCAGGGGATCTCCGAAGCGGTGGGCGGAGTCCTCAAGGGAGTCTTCGGCTCCGTCGTCGGAGTCGTGGCCGGGCCCGTCCTCGACGGCACGGTGAATGCCGCCGCCACCCACCGGATCGGGACGCTCGCGAAGGCGCGCTGCCGCTCCTTCAAGGCGTGGAACGAGGCCACCAAGCTGGAGAAGGCGAAGGAGGCGTTCCTCTCCGCCGCCGCGAGCACGAAGGACCTCTTCTTCGAGATCGCGAAGGCCGCCGGCCACGGACTCGCGTCCCTCCCGGGCAAGGTGGTGGACGGGGTGAAGGGCGGGGTCTCCTCGATCTTCCGGTTCTTCCGGGGGGAGGGCGGTTCCGAGCCCGGTCCGGCGGAGGGCTAGTGCCGCGCCTCTCGAGTCCTGATCCACCTCGGGCATCGCCCGAGGTGGATCTCCGGCCACCGCCGCGGGCCCTTCGCCGCATGGTCGCTGCGCGACCGAAGCCGCGCCGGGCGCGGCTTCGGCGGCGTCCCTCCTCGTCGCCGACCCATCAGGGTCGACTCCTCGTCGCTCCTGCTGGCCCTACTCCCCGGATTCCGCCTCGGAGGGACGATTCGAAAATGCGTCGCGGGATGGCGGCGGGTAGGATCTTCACCGTGTGGAAACGGGCGGTTGCGCTATGCGCCATCCTGGCGCTGATGGCGGGTATTGTCGTGCTGGCCTGGGCGGTAGCCGGTCTGCCTCCGGTGTCCCTCGTGGCCGAGCACGGATTCCCGCCCGCGGGCGGTCCCACCGGACAGGTCCGGGAGGTCGAGGGCGTGACCTTCGTCGAGCTCGCTCCCGGTTACTCCCGCATGGGGTCCTGGTTCCGCTGCGACCGCGGTGACTTCCCGGGGCGTGTCTCGGCGGTCTTCGGTCTGCCCTGGGGGCGTCCTCCGACCGAGGAGGGTGACGAGGTTCCCCTGCGCTGGGTCGTCTTCCCGCGTTGCTTCTGGATCGCGCGTACGGAAGTGACGAATGAGCAGTTCGAGCGCTTCGACGTCGGACGGCCCCGCAGCGCCCTGTCGTCCGGCGACCGCGACCCGGCGGTCAACGTGAGTTGGGAGGCAGCCCGACGATATTGCGAGTGGCTCTCGTCGCGCGGCGACCTGGACGTTCGCCTTCCGAGCGAGGCGGAGTGGGAGCACGCGGCGCGCGCCGGTTCCAGCAGCGAGTACTGCTTCGGGGATGACCCGGCCGGGCTCGCGGAGTACGGCTGGTTCATCGAGAACTCCGGAGGCCGGGCTCGCGAGGTGGGGACGCGAAAGCCGAATGGTTGGGGCCTCCACGATTTCCACGGCAACGTCTGGGAGTGGTGTGCCGACGCGTATCACTCCACCTACCGGGGCGCGCCGCCCGACGGCCGGCCACGGGATCGCGAGGGATCGACCCGCCGCCTGCGCCGGGGAGGGTGCTGGAGCGATCCGGCCGGCGAGTGCCGCTCGGCGAACCGGGCGCGGAGCAACCCGAAGTACTGGGGCCGGATCATGGGTTTCCGCCCCGCCGCCGATCCGCGGTGAAGGCGATGGCCGTCTTGACGCGCCAGGGTCGGAACTTCGAGGTGTGGGGGTCTCCGCCGGAGTTGTGGTGCTCGAGTCGGGCGGCGAGGTCCTGTTCGGTGCGCAGGATGTAGCCGTAGAAGAACGGGTGTCAGGACAATCGAAGTCGAAATCGAAATCGGGATCGGAGTCGGAATCGGAATCGGGATCGAAACGCCATGGGCCTGGGACACGAGAGACTTGATGTCTATCGGCTCGCCATCGGCTACGTGGCGTGGGTTTTCGAGAAGGCCCACGACTTGACCGGCGTTCATCGGTCGGCAAGA
>JALOQY010000495.1 GCA_025459285.1 Planctomycetota bacterium
CGGGGTTCTTCATTGCCGGAGGACCGCGCCTGTTCGCCGCAGCACGGGACGAGGCCTCGGGCCCCTCCCGGGAGGAACTCATCCGACGGGAGGTCCTGGCCGCCGTCGCGAAGAGCGGAGCGGAGAAGCAGCGGGAGGTGGACGCGCGGCTGTCCGAATTGCTGGGCAGGCTCGAGGACCTGTCGGCGCGGGAGCAGATTCTCTCGCGGAGCCTCGAGGCCCTGCGGACTGCGGCGGAGGAGACCGTGCGCCGGGAGGTGGCATTCCGGGAGGAGGTGGACGGTCGGCTGAAAGTAGAGGAAGAGGCGTTCCGCACGGCCCTGGACCGCCTGGAGGCCCTGGCCGCCCGGCTCTCGGCGGATCGGCCGGTGGCCCCGCCCGCGGTGGTGGTGCCCGGCGAGAGCGGTGCCGGTCCCGAGGAACCTCCGGCGAAACCGGAGCCCACGGCGGAAGGTCCGAAGCCGGCCCCGCCCGCCGAACCGGAGCCGCCGGAGGCCGTGAAGGAACTGCTGCGCCAGCTCGAGAGCGGCGACGAGGGAACGCGGTTCGGGGCCGCCGTGCAGCTCGGGAAGTCCGGCTGGGCGGGGGCGGCTGAACCCCTCGGCCGGGTGCTTTCGAAGGACAAGGATACCTTCGTGCGGCGCGCCGCGGCGCGGGCGCTCGGCGAATTGCGGGCATGGAGCGCGGTGCCGGTGCTCATCGATACCCTGGAGGACAAGGAGTTCTTCGTCGCCGTGACGGCCCACAAGGCACTGGTGGAGATCACGGGCCAGGACTTCGGCTATCAGGAGAACCTGAGCCGGACGCAGCTCCGGAAGGTGGTGCAGAAGGCCCGCGAGTGGTGGGAAGCCCACCGGAACGACCGGTGACGACCGTCCGCGGAACCGCCCGGCGATGAACGAGGACGCGCTTCGCCTGCTCCAGTTCCAGGAGATGAAGGGGATCTTCGCCCCATACCTGGCCTCCGACCTCGGCCGGGGGGCCCTCGCCCGGCTCTCACCCACGGACGACGCGAAGGAGGTCCGCCGGAGGCTCGACACGGCCCGGGAGGTGTCGCGGGCCGCGGAGAGGGGTCTGCTCCCTGCGCTGGGGGGGCTCCACGACCTCTCGCCGCTCTTCGACGCCGTCCATGACCGGGGCCGGCCCATGGAGCCGGAGGAGTTGCTGAGGGTCCGCGAGACTCTGGAGTGCGCCGCAAGGGTGGCGGCGGCGGTCGAGGCGTGCGGGGCGGCGGCGCCGGACCTGTCTCTGCCCAAGCTCCATGAACTGGTCGCGGACATCCCCGGCTTCACGGTGCTCACGGACCGGATCGGCGAGATCCTCGACGAGCGCGGGCGGGTGCGGGACTCGGCCAGTCCCCGCCTCGCGACGGTGAGGTCCGAGGCGCGGGTCGTGCGGGAGCGGATCGAGCGGAGGGTCGGGGACCTCCTTGCCGACCGGGAGGTGCGGCGCTGTTTCCAGGAGGGAGTGCCGCGGTTCCGCTCGGGCCGGGTCGTCCTGCCCGTGAAGGCGGAACGTCGGTCGGAGATCCGCGGGATCCTCCACGATGTCTCGCAGACCGGCGCGACCTGCTTCGTGGAGCCGGAGTGCGTGGTGGCGGAGGGGAACGCCCTCGAGGATCTGATCGCGGAGGAGGGCCGGGAAGTCAACCGGATCCTCTGGGAGACCACGGTGCGGGTCCTCGATTTCGAGCGGGCGATCCGGGGCGCCCTCGCGGCGCTCGCGCGTTACGAACTGGCCGTGGCCTCGGCGGCGGCGGCGAAGGCGGAGGGGCTCTGCTTCCCGCGGCTCCGGGAGGACGGGGTCCTGCGTCTTCATGCCGCCCGGCATCCGGTACTCCAGCTCCTGCGCGGTCGGGATGGCGTGGTCCCGGTGGACATGCGTCTCGGAGAGGACTTCCGGCTGCTCGTGATCACGGGGCCCAACACCGGGGGCAAGACCGCGGCGCTGAAGACGGCCGGTCTCGTGACGCTCATGGCGCAGAGCGGACTCCCGGTCCCGGCCGAGGAGGCCGAGACGCCGGTGTTCACGGACGTCCTGGTGGACATCGGGGACGAGCAGAGCCTGCAGCAGAACCTGTCGACGTTCTCCTCGCACATGGGCCGCATCGCGCGGTTCCTGAGTTCGGCGGGGGAGGACACCCTGATCCTCCTCGACGAACTCGGGGCGGGCACGGATCCCGCGGAGGGGGCCGCGCTGGGTCGGGCGATCCTCGACTGGCTGCTCGACCGGGGGGCACGGGCCGTCGTGACGACACACCTCGGCGCGCTGAAGACCTTCGCCTTCACGCGGAGCGGAGTACTGAACGCGAGCGTGGAGTTCGACGTGGACACTCTCTCGCCCACCTATCGGCTGGTCCTCGGACAGGCCGGGGCGTCGAACGCCCTCGTGATCGCGGAACGGCTCGGTTTGCCGCCCGAGGTGGTGCGGCGGGCGAAGGAACTCGTGAGGCCCGAGGACCTGGAGAGCCAGGAAGTGCTGCGCAGCGCCCAGGAGATCCGCTCGCGCGCGGAACGGCATCTGCGCGACGCGGACGGGATGCGCCGGGACACCGAGCGCCTTCGCGAGGCGGCCGAGGACGCGGCCCGGGAGGCCGAGGACCGCCGGCGCCTTTCGGCGCGGGAGGCCGACGACGAGATGGAGGCCACGCTTCTCCGACTGCGGCGGTTCTTCACCGGCTTCGCCCGCGAGATGCGGGGCGCCCCGAAACCCTTCGGCCCGCGGGCGGAGGAGTTCCTCGCGCGCG
>JALOQY010000496.1 GCA_025459285.1 Planctomycetota bacterium
GAGGTCCTTTTCCACGCCCGTGACCCGCTGGCGGCGTGACGGCCGGCGCGGCGGGGCTCACCTCCGACCCCGAGCCACCGAAATCATCGCTCCCGACGGGCGGGAGCGGGGAGGGTCTGTCCGCCCCCGGGGATTTGGGCTGGTGGGGGAGGGGTCCGGGGGTGCCGGGGGGGGTGGCATCGAAAACCGACCCGGGGAGCCGAAGGAGGCCGCATCGACCGAGGGCGGGAGTCCGGTCAGGGGGAGCAAGGGATTCACGAAGCGCCCCCTTCGCACCCACGAGTCCCCGGACCAGGGAGGCTGCCCGGGATGGCCCGATACGACTTCCTGTCCGTTCGAGGGCAGGCGCGCGCCCGGCGGGGCTGGCGCGATGACGCGCGTCTCCGGCGGGCCGGCCACTGCGCCGGCCACCGCCGACTGCTCGCCCGTACCGGCAGGAGAGATTCGCCGGACCGTCCGTCCGTGCCGCGGGGTAGAATGCCGGAAAGGCCCGCACGGAGAGCGATGGCATGTTCCAGGGAAGAAGTCGGAGGCGCGTCGGACCACGGGTTCCGTGGGGGGGGATCGCCGGGGCGGGACTGCTCGTCGCCGCACTGCTCGTCGCACCTTTCCCGCGGGCCGCGGCGTCGGAGAAGGAACTCGCTCGGGACAGCGGGAAGATGGAGGGAAAGCGGAACCTCGCCGGGGGCGGGCACGTCATCGCCTTCGACCGGCCCGAGGGGAAATGGCAGGTCCGCGCGGTCCGGATCCACGCGCTGCGCGGCAGCGGCGCCTACGATCCCGCGACGACCTTCGTCACGGTGACCGTGGCCGACGAGAAGCTGGCCCCCCTGGTCGTGGCGAAGGCCGCCTACGAGCGCTTCCCCCTGAAGGGCCCGGAGTGGGTGGACGTCCCGTTCGAGAAGCCGGTGGAGGTGCCGGCGCGGTTCAAGATCTCCGTCACCCCCGACCCCGCGGCGCCGAAAGGCATCTACGTCGGCTTCTCGGCGGTGAAGGAGTCGGCCTCCGGGACCCTGCGCCCCGGCGCGACGGAGAACCCGTTCACCGCGGGCAAGGACTGGATGATCCGCCCGGTGCTCGCCGGTGAGCCGCCCGCCGCCCCTTCGCCCCGGGAGAAGGAGCTGGTGGAGCTGAAGCACGACAGCGGGACGAACGACATCATGATGATGGCACTGGGCGCCGCCCCCTCCGTCGAGTTCGAGAAGCCCGCGGGGGCCTGCTCGTTCCGCTCTGCCCGCCTCTTCCTCATCGTCATCGAGCCCTCGGCCCTCGAGTACACCGTCTCGGCGGTCACCCTGGACGGAAAGGTCCTCTGCTTGGCGGACGCCTCGTGCAAGGGTGTCCCGACCGGCGACGGCACGTGGGTCGAGGTTCCGTTCAAGACGGGCGTCCAGTGCCCCGATCGCTTCCGCATCCGCGTGGACTTCCACTGGAACCTGAAGCGGCCGGAGGCGGAGATGGTGAGTCTGGGGACCTCCTCCACCACGCGCACCCACTCGTACATGCTGACGGACCACAGCCCGCCGCAACCGCTCTCGGGGATGGAGTTCATGATCCGGGCGATTCTGGAGAAGTGAGCCGGCCCGCTCATGCGAATCGAGATGCGGACTCCTCCCTCCGTGAGCCCCTGCGTCCCCGCTTCCTGACTCCTGTCGCAAGGCGATCCGGCCCTCTTCGGCTCCCCGGGTCGGTTCCCGGCGCCCGAGGCCGCGCGGGATCATCGCTCACGCTCTGAGTCGGGCGATCGACCGGGAAACGTCACCCACCGTGCTGGAATGTGCCAGCGGGGGCTCAGCGTCTTCAAGGCCTCCGATGATCTTCGGAGCGTGCCGGAGGCGGCCGACGCGGGTGAGGATCCGCCTCTCCCGCCTCAAGACAGCGCGGGCGCGGCCCGCCGCGGACCCGGTTGCGGGCCGTGTTCGCGCTGGGGTCTTCGCTCATGGACGCCACACCCATGACCCTCGGTCAGGAGTTCGGTGGTTACGCGCGCCAGGTGGAGCGAGGCGTCGAACGGGCCCATGCGGCCAGCGAGGCCCTCGCCGAGCTCGCGCTCGGGGGGACCGCCGTCGGGACCGGCTTGAACTGCCCGCCCGGTTTCGCGAAGGAGGTGATCGACCGCGTTTCGCGCCGCACCGACCTCGTCTTCCGCAGGGCCGACGACCACTTCGAGGCGCAGGGCGCCCGCGATGCGGCCGTGGAGGCGAGCGGAGCGATGAGGACGATCGCCGTGTCGCTCATGAAGATCGCGAACGACCTGCGGCTCCTGGGCTCCGGCCCTCGGTGCGGACTCGGCGAGATCTCCCTGCCCGCGCTCCAGCCGGGGTCGTCGACCATGCCCGGCAAGGTGAACCCGGTCCTCTGCGAGTCGGTGACGCAGGTCGCGGCGCAGGTGATCGGGAACGACGCGGCGATCGCGGTCGCCGCTACACACGGACATCTCGAGCTGAACACCTTCCTGCCGGTGATCGCGCGCAATCTCCTCGAGTCGATTTGCCTCCTGGCGAACGCCTCCGCTCTCTTCGCGGGGAGATGCGTCGTGGGCATCGGGGCGAGCCGGGACCGCACGGTGGAGTTTGTGGAGAGGAGCCTCGCGACGCTGACCGCGCTCCTCCCCTCGATCGGCTACGACCGTGCGGCAGAGGTCGCGAAGGAGGCGCACAGGAGCGGCCGGACGGTGCGCGAGGTGTGCATCGAGCTCCGGGTGCTCCCCACGGAGGGGCTGGACGCCCTCCTCGACCCGCG
>JALOQY010000497.1 GCA_025459285.1 Planctomycetota bacterium
CGGGCGCGCCCGTCGCGACAGGGTTGCGGGCGGCGCCCGCGCTGTGGCGCCCGGACCCCGTCGGCAAGTGACGCCGGCTCGCGGGGTGTGACGGTTTCGGGCGGGCCGGGCGTCAGCGGAGAGCGACGGGCGGGCCGTCACCGGCGGATGGCGGTGGGGGTTCGGCCGGCGCCGCGCGATCCGAGGCGGGATCGGAGGTGCCGCCGCCCGCGGCCGGTGGCCCGGAGCGTAGGGCATAGGACGGACCGAGCCAGTCCTCGAACCCACGCCAGCCCCGGCCGAGATAGACGATCTCCGGGGCAGCCGGGATATCCGCCGGACGGGGAGGCCGGTCCGGAACCCTCCCCGCCGACCACTCGATCCAATGCCACTTGCTCCGCAGTCCGAGGCCGCGGGCGAACTCCCGTGCCTGTTCGAACGGGCCAAACCTCGCGCGCACGGCTTCCGTCCGCGTCCGGCCGAGGAAGTCCGACCAGCCCCTCCAGCCGCGGCGCTTCCACCGCGTCGCCGGATCGCGCGGCGCCTCCGTCGGGAACGGAGGGAGGTCCGGCCGCCGGCCCGTGGCCCAGTCCCTCCACTCGCGCAGTGTTCGAATGCCGGCTCCTCGGACCAGCGCACGTCCCTGCTCCAGCGTCATGGGATTGCGCGGCTGTCTCTGCTTGCGCCGACAGTCGAGGAAATCGAGGTAGCCGCGCCAGCCCTGGCGGCGGTAGACGGGAGCAGGCATGACGGGGAGGTCAGCCGGCGGCGATCCCAGGTCCGGCCTCCCTCCCCGCATGTACGCCTCCCACTCCGCCCGGCCCCGGAGCTTCAGGCCTCTGGCGAACGCCCGGGCCTCGGGGAACGGCCGCCACCCCCCCAGGAAGTTCCGCGTTCCGAGAAAGTCGGCCCAGCTCTTCCAGCCGCGCCCCCGGTAGACGTTGTAGGGGGCGGCGGGGATGTCGACGGGACGCGCAGGCAGCTCCGCGCGGTCTCCGCGGCACCACGCGACCCAATCGAGCGAGCTCCCGAAGCCGAGGGAGCGAGCGAAGGTCCGGGCCTCGCTGTGCGGGCGGAACACCCGGTTCTTCGCCGCGATGTTCCCAGTCCCCAGGAAGTCGCCCCATCCCGCGAAGCCCCGGTACCGGTAGGCGATGTGCGGAGCGTGGGGGTAGCGGTCCGGCAGGCGCGGAAGTTCCGGACGCTTCCCGGCAGCGTAGCCATTCCACTCGGCATCCGAAGAGAGCCCCAGACCACGGGCGAAGGCCCGAACCTCCTCGAAGGGGCGCCACCCGCGGGTCCTCGGCCACGGCTGCCCCAGCCAGTCAGCCATTCCAACGAAGCCCGTGAGCACATAGGCATCGCGCGGGTCTCGGGGAATGTCCGGGGGCAGGGGGGGGAGGTCCGGACGATCACCCTTGACGTAGGCCTGCCACTCCAACGAACCCCGCAGACCGAGGGAGCGCGCGAACTCCCGCGCCTCGGCGAAGGGGCGCCAGATGCGCTTCTGGCCGGAGGGGCGGGCCAGTCCGAGCCAGTCCGCCCAGTCCCGCCACGCCCGGGAGTAAGTACGGTCCGGACGTGCCGGCATCTCCGGCGGGGGGCGCGGCCGATCAGCGATCTCACCGCGGATCCAGCGGGCCCACTGGTCCCGGTTCCGCAATCGGAGGCGCCGGGCGAGTCGGCGGGCTTCCCGGAACGGCAGGCAAGCCGACTCCGCGGGCCGGTCGGCCCCGAGTCCCAGCCAGTCCCTCAAACCGCGCCAACCCTCGTCCCGATAGGCGAGCCATGGCTGGGCGGGGATGTCCGGTGGCCGGGTCCCAATCGTCTTCTTCATCTCCCCCCGGCACCACGCCAGCCAACTCCCGACGTCCACCAGACCGAGTCGGCGAACGAAGTCGCGGGCCCGAGGGAAGTCACGCCACCGGCGGCCCTTGACGCGCCGCCTGCGTGGCGGCTGCGGGGGGCGGTTCAGGATGGCATGGATCAGGTTCTCGCGACCGGACATGTCCCGGATCCAGAGCCGCCGGGCGGCCGCCTCGAGCTCCTCGTCGGGGAGTCCGCGGAGTAGCTCCTCGGTGAGATGGAACCCGGGGTGGTCGAGGATTCTGAAGGCGAGCCGCTCCCGGCAGGCCGCGCCGGCTCCGCCCTTCACCCTTGCCGCCATCGCGATCCGGCGCATCGCGGACATGGGGAAGGCATGGAGGACGAGCGCGGTCTCGTGTTCGCTCCGCGTCAGTCCCTTCCGTTCTCCCATGGCGCCGGATTCTACACGCGCCGGCCCCGCACTCAATTCCGCGATGGCCCGTGGATGTCGTCCGCCCGTCGACTCGACGGAACCCGGTCAACCCGCACGGAGGGGCCGACCGAGCCCGTCTCCGCTGTCCGCCGGTGGGGGACGGGGGGCGAAAAGGTGAAAAGGTACGTACGTCCCCTGGGCTACCAGGCGCGCCAGGCTACGACGAGGTTGCCCTTGCCGGCGGTCTTGAAGTGGTCGATGGAGGTCGTGCCGAGCCCGCCCCACTTGAAGTCGGGGTTCAGGTAGGAGACGTCGCTGCCCTTGATCCCGTAGGCGAGACCGACGTGCCAGCCGGGGATCCGCTTCTCCCAGAAGCCCAGGATGGTGTGGCCGTGGCCGAGCTTCTGGGAGAGGAGGAGCGGGGTGAACGCCGCCGGCTCGACCTCCATGAACTTGAGTCCGAACCGGATGTCCTTGAACATCGTGAACAGGCCCTGGCGGGTCATCGTCCCGTCGGTCTTGCT
>JALOQY010000168.1 GCA_025459285.1 Planctomycetota bacterium
GCCTGCGGACTCGTGCCCGATACCGCCGCCCGCCCGGGGCGAGCCCCGCGGCGGCGGAACAAGGGAGAGGTTGCCCCGAGTCAATCATCCGAGGCGGGGCGAGTGGGCGCCGCAGGAGTCCGTCGGCCCCTCCTCCTCGCGCGGGTAGAAGCCGAGCTCCTGGAGGAGCCGCAGCTTCGGGCGGACGTTGCCCTCCACGTCCACGTGGAAGAAGCCGGGGAAGAGGTCCGGGTGGGCCTCGATGAAGTCGAAGATCGGCCGGTGCTCCGGCCGCACCGTCACTCCGCCGCCGCGCACCACCTCGTGGCCGGTCAGCATGTACTCCGGGAACAGCTCGCGGCAGAACTGGAGCTTCCCCTTGTCGGGCAGCGACTCGTAGAGCTCGGTCTGCGGGAGCAGGCAGAGGAGCGACGGCAGGACGCGCGCGCCGAGGGCCCGGACGGCGAGCATCTGGAAGACCGTCTGGTGGAAGTCCTCCATCGTCTCGAAGGGGAAGCCCCAGATGTAGAAGGCGTCCACGCGGGGGAAGACCCTCACGGCCTTCGCCACGACGTCCACGGCCTGCGCCGCGGTGAAGCCCTTCTTCGTGAGTTCGAGGATGCGGTCGGAGCCCGACTCGATGCCGTAGCGGATCTCCACGCAGCCCGCTTCCCGGAGGGCCTGCATCGTGGCCTCGTCGGTCAGGTTCACGCGGCCGAAGGCCTTGAAGCGGACCTTCAGGCCCGAGGCGCGAAGCTCGCGGCAGAAGGCTTGCACCCGCGCGGGGCTGGAGACGAAGAACTCGTCCTGGAAGAGGAAGAGATCCACTCCCGCCTTCTCGTGGAGCAGGCGCATCTCGGCGATCACGTTCTCCGGCGACCGCACCTTCGAGATGTGGTCCCAGACCGGCGCCACGGAGCAGAACGTGCAGGGGTAGGGGCAGCCGCGGGAGGTGACCATCCCGTAGCCGTCGTAGGCCGAAAGGTCGACCCGGTCGAAGGCCGGGAAGGGGATCGCGTCGAGGTCCTCGATCCGCTCCGCGGCGGGGGTCGAAACGACCGCGCCGTCCTCCCGGAACGTGAGGCCGGATACGGTGCGCAGGTCGGCGCCGTCCCGGAGCGCGGCGAGGAGCCTCGGGAAGGTCCGCTCCCCCTCCCCGCGGACGATCACGTCGAGCCACGGGAACATCTCACCGAGCCGCCGCTCCACCGCCTTCGGGCCGACGCCGCCGAGGAGGACCCGGCGGTCAGGCCAGCGCTCGCGGATCTCGCGGATCGCGAGGACGGCGAAGGGCAGGAGGTTCGCCATCACCGAGATCCCGATCACCGGCGCGGGATCGGCGAGGAAGTCGAGGAGGCTCGCGATCGCGAAGGGGTCCTCCGACTCCGCGAGCTGGTAGTCGCGGAAGTCCACGTCGAAGCCGGCGTCGGTGAGCGCGCGCACGAGGTAAAGCGGGCCGAGCGGCACGTGGCGCTCGCGGTCCACGCGGGACGCGTAGCGCACGTAGAGCATGTTCAGGTTGACGAGGGTGACGTCGCTCAACGGCCGTCGCTCTCGGGGTCGTCGGCGCGGACGCCGCGGATGGCGTCGGGAGGTTCGTCGGGATCGGCCTTCGGCGCGGCGGGCTCGGCCTGCTCCGTCGTCGGAGGCCGCTCCTCGGGCCGGATGCCGGTGACCACCGGCGGCTCCGGGCAGCCGGCGAGGAACGAGCCGGCGAGAGCCGCGAGCATGGCCGCCGCGGCGCGGCCCTTGAAGACCCGCCGGTGCTCCTCGGGGACCTCGATGCGGTCGGCCATCGCGGCGAGTTGCTCCCGGGGAACGGAGGCCAGGACCGCGCGCTCCGCGCCGGAGAGAGGGAGCCCGATCGACTCGGCCGCCGCGGAGGGGTCTCCGAGCAGCACTTCCCGGAACGTCGGATCGACGCGCGCCTTGCGGAGCAGCACCTCGATCCCGCGCGGGACGCCCGCCGGACCGCTCGCGCCGCCCGGTGGCCGTCCCCCCACGATCGTCCTTCCCGCGGGCTCTTCCCTCGACGAGAACATCCGGCTCTCACCGTCGCTCATGGCTCGGCCTCCCGGCTGGTGCGCCCCCCATCCTACCCCACCCGCGCACGGCCGGAAAGCCGGGAAGATTGACCCTGGGTCAGTTTTCCCGCCCTGCTACTTCTTCTTCGCCACCGTGATGTTCAGGGTGAGCTCGTTGTAGCCGCAGTCGTACTCGTCGAGCTCGTCCCAGCCGAAGACGTCCGGCACCTCCGACTTGTACCAGTAGAGCCGGATGTACAGGGTGTGCTCCCCCTTCGACAGCGGAGGGTGGACGAAGCCGTAGCCGGTGATGAAGGTGGCCGCCACGGCACCATACTCCGTGGGCTCCGCGTACTCGATGGGCTCGTCGAACCATACGACGTCGTACCAGCGGTCTTCGTAGTCGTCATCCTCGCTGGAGATGATGAGCTCGCCATCCAGCCAGATCTCGACGTGGAACTTCCGGATCAGGTCGACGAACCAGGCGATCAGGTCGTCGTCGGGATCGTCCGCTGTGCCGTCCTCGTACAACTCCCCGATGACCGCGGTGATGGTACTGGCGAACTTCTCGCCGACCTTCAGTCCCACGTCCATCTCGCCCGACCACCCCCAGATCCGGTTGTCGGGGTCCATGATCAGCTCCCAGTCGTCGTCCTCGCCCATGTTCATGTTGGGCAGGAAGACCATGTCCTTCACGCGGTTCTCGTCCGTGCCACCCAGGGACCACTCGTGGTAGAGCTTCATCCACTCGCCGAGTGTCTTCCCGAAGGCCTTCGACTGGCCGGGCGACTGGGCCGTCACCGGCGCGATGGCGAGCAAGGCCATGCAGGCGCACAGCACGATCAGACGCAACCTCATGTGACACCTCCTCCTTCAACCATGGATGGTCCGCGGCGGGGGCCGCCGGATCCCCCGTGGAGCACGGCGCCCCCGCCGCTCAGCCTCGATGCGACATCCCGCCGGTTACTTCCCGGCGCGCTTCGCGTACCAGGCGCGGACCGTGCCGTCCGCGGCCTGCGCCGCCCCGACGAGGTTCCCCTCCTTGTTCACCCCCACCGCGATCATCTCGGTGTCGGCGAGACTCGTGATCGGGTGGAGGGTCCAGGTGGTCGTCCCCTTCTTCGTGCCCCGCTCCCAGACCGCCGCCACGGGCGTGCCGTTGAAGCCCGGGTCCCCGCCGATGCCGCCGATGACCCACTTCCCCGCGCTCTGCCAGGCGAACGCGGTGCCCGTGGCGCCGTCATCGAGGATCGTCACCCCCTCGTCGTCCGAGTAGACCCACGCGATCATCCGGAAGTCCGCCAGGGTGTATGCGAAGCCGACGACCTCGTCGTCGTCCGTCACCTCGTAGGCCAGCGTGTAGTAGAGGTCCTCGCCAGCGGCGGACTCCACCGCGTCGTGGACATCGACCAGGTCTCCCGACGTGCGGTCCCAGTAGCAGGCGCGCACGAAGGGTGGCTCCGCGACGTCGGGGTAGGACTGCCCGGCGATGCGTCCGTTCTTGTTGATCGAGATGGCCCAGGTCGACAGGCAGCCGCCGTCGTCCAGCACCACCGCCTCCCCCTTCGCCGACCAGTAGCAGGCCCAGAAGGGCCATCCGGAGGCCGGGTCGTCCCAGACGCTCCCGGCGCCCTCGTCGCTCTCGTTCAGCGACCAGAGGTCGGAGTACCCCCAGTCCGCTGGCTGGCGATCGTGGATCAGGTTCTTGCCGTCCCATATCACCGCCCGGGAGAGCGGCCAGCCGCCACCGGAAGTCCCGCAGACGGTGCCTCTCCCGTTCACGTCCGCCGCCCAGTTGTTGGTGTCCCCTTCGAGCGCATCCAGTTCCGCGGGCGCGCTGTCCGGGTCACTCCAGACGATCGCGTGGATCCCGTCGGCCCCCTGCCAGAACCCCGTGATCTTTCCCCTCTCGTTCACGTCGTTCGGATAGACCTGCGGCCAGTCGCTGTCGCTCTGGAGATACTCCGCGTTCCACGCCTTCGAGTCCGCCGCGAGGGGCGGCCCGACAAGCAGCAGCCCCGCGCACGATACGAGCAGAATCACCCCGCCCCACGAACGTAGGCCCATGATCCGACTCCTTTCCTCTGCCGGTGCCGGGACTCCGCCCCCGGGGACCACCCCTCGGTCGGTCCGCTTCGCCCGTCGGAGGCCATCGGGGCCGCACCCGGCCCCGTTTCCCGGCCTATCCCCAATCCCGCCCCCGCCCCCTTTTCGCGCCGGGAAAATCGGGGAAGAAAGCCGCACCGCCCGCTCCAGGGGTGGCAAATTGACTCTGAGTCATTCTTCCACCCCTGCGTGGCGGGCGGGAGGCGGAGGGAGCGGGAGGTTGCCCGGGTGGCGAGACCGGGCCCCGGCGGCGGGGACTGCCGGGGTCGAGTTTCGCGAACCCCGGGGCGGCGGCCTGTGCTGGATTCGGCCCCACGCCGGGAAGAATGACTCAGAGTCGGTTTTCCCGCCTTTGTATGATCGGGGCGTGGAAGAGGACGATCCGACCTGCTGGACCGTCATCCGGGGGGCCGCGGCGGGGGACCGGCGCGACCGGGCGGAGTTCGCGCGGCGGTACATGCCCGTCATCCGCGCCTACCTCGGCGCGCGCTGGCGCGGCACGCCGCTCCTCGCGGAAACCGACGACGCGACCCAGGAGGTCTTCCTCGACTGCTTCCGCGAGGGCGGCGCCCTGACCCGCGTTCGACCCGGCCCGGCCCGTGCCTTCCGGGCCTTCCTCCACGGCGTCGTGCGCAACGTCGCGCTCCGGACGGAGCAGGCCCGCCGCCGCAGCGGCCGGCCGCTCGACAGCGGCTTCGACCCGCCCGCCGAGGACCCCTCCCTCTCCGACGTCTTCGATCGCGCCTTCGCCCGCTCGCTGATCCGCCAGGCTGCGGCGCGGCAGGCCGACCTCGCGCGCGACGCCGGCCCCGAGGCACTCCGTCGGGTGGACCTGCTGCGCCTGCGCTTCGAGGAGGCCCTTCCGATCCGCGAGATCGCCCGCCTCTGGGACGCGGACCCCGCCGTCGTCCACCATGAGTACGCGAAGGCCCGCCGCGAGTTCCGCCGGGCGCTCGCCGCCGTGGTCCGCGAGCACCACCTCGGGGACGACGCGGAGGTCGAGGCGGAGTGCGGGCGCCTGCTCGCGCACTTTTCGTGACCATCCCCGCGGTCCGCCCCCAGGGCGATCGGCCGGAAAACGAAGCCGGCGAACCGCCCCTGCCACTCCCGATTCGCCGGCCGGAAGGCCTTCCCCTTCGCGCACTCCCGGGGCCCTCCTCTTACAGATCCGCCGCTCGCGCCGTTTTCGCGCCGGAAAAATCGGAATTCCCGTCGCGCGAAAAGCGGTTCCCGCCCGGATAGGTACGGAAGGAGGACGAGATGGGTGACGAACCGCGGCCACCGGACGAAGGAGGCGACGTCGGAGAGGAGGCGCTGCGCGAGGCGTTCCGACCCGACGAGGACTCGGGGACGAGCATCCTCGAGCGCATCGAGCGGCTGACCGGGGTCCGCTCGCGCCTGCTCCTCGCCGAGGAACAAGACGACCACTCCCCGATGCTGAAGGTCGCCACGTTCGAGGACGACCGGGGTGTCGCGGACGATTCCCGTTATCACGTCGTCGGCGAGATCGCCCGGGGCGGCGTCGGGGTGGTCTACAAGGCGCGCGACGCCGACCTGGGCCGTGACGTGGCGCTCAAGGTCCTCAAGTCCTCCCCCTCTTCCCACTCCGAGGTCTTCGACCGTTTCGTGGAGGAGGCCCAGATCGGCGGCCAGCTGCAGCACCCCGGGATCGTGCCGGTCTACAGCCTCGGCCTCCAACCCGACGGGCGCCCCTTCTTCGCCATGAAGCTCATCAAGGGCCGCACGCTGGCCGCGGCCCTGAAGGAGCGCGCCGACCCCGGCGCGGAACGGCGCCTCTTCCTCCGCGACTTCGAGCGGATCTGCCGGACGATGGCCTACGCCCACGCCCGCGGGGTGATCCACCGCGACCTGAAACCGAGCAACGTGATGCTCGGCGGCTTCGGCGAGGTGCTCGTCGTGGACTGGGGCTTCGGCAAGGTGCTGGGCCAGCGCGGGCCGCCGCGCCCGGAGCAGGAGCGGACGATCGTGACGACGGTCCGCTCCGACCACGAGGGCTCGGCCTCCGCCGCCGGCTCGGTCATGGGCACCCCGGCCTACATGCCGCCGGAACAGGCCCTCGGCCACGTGGAGGAGCTGGACGCCCAGACCGACGTCTTCGCGCTCGGGGCGATCCTGACCGAGATCCTCACCGGCAAGCCCCCCTACGTCGGCGACCCGAAGGACCTGCTCGTGATGGCCTCCCAGGCCAGGCTGGAGGACGCCTACCGGCGGCTCGACGACTGCGGCGCGGACCCCGCGCTCCGGAACCTCGCCCGGCGCTGCCTCGCGCCGATGCGCGCCGACCGCCCCGCCGACGCCTCGGAGGTAGCGGCGGAGATCGGGAGGCACCTCTCGGAGGCGGAGGAGCGCGCGCACCGGGCGGAGGTCGAGGCGGTCCGCGAGCGGGGCCGGCTTCGGCGCGCGCGGGAGCAGGCCGACGCCTCACGCCGGGCGAAGCGCCTGACGTTCGCGGCGGCGGCGGCGGTCCTCCTCGCGGTGCTCGCCGGCGGCGGGGCGCTGTTCTTCCGGGACGCCCGCGTGCGGGCCCGGGCGGCGGAGGCGCGGCCGGCGGTGGAGCGGGCCGTGGAGGAGGCGGCGCGCCTCTCGGGCGAGGGGCGCTGGTCCGAGGCGGTAGCGGCGGCCCGCCGGGCGGTCTCGCTCTCCGCCGAGGCCGACGAGCCGACCCGGGAGCGGGCGCACGACGCCGTGGCGCGCGCCGAGGCGGGCCTCCGCGCGGCGGAGGCCGCGGCGAGACAGCGGGCCGGGGAGGCCGCCCTCCTCGCGCGCCTCGAGGAGATCCGCATGCGCCGCGCGGAGTTGCCGCTCGTCCGTCAGTTCGAACAGACGGATGAGGCCTACCTCGCGGCATTCCGGGACCACGGGATCGACATCGCGGCGACCGATCCCGCGACCGCGGCGGGGGCGATCCTCCGGCGCTTCCCGGCCATCGCCGGAGAACTCGCGGCGGCGCTCGACGACCAGGCGTGGCTCCGGGCCCGGTACTCGACGGGAGCGTCGCGCGATCCGGAGGCCCTCCGGCAGACCGCCGCGGCGGTCGACCCCGACGCGTGGCGCGGGCGCCTGCGGACCGCGGCGGCGCGGCGGGACCTCGAGGCCCTGCGCGCGCTGGCCTCCGAGGCGCGGGAGCGGGACCTGCCGCCCCGCACCCTCGACCTCCTCGGCCAGGCGCTTGGGGACGCGGGTGACCACGAGGAAGCGGTCAGGCTCCTCGAGGGAGCGGCCCTGACCCATCCCGGCGACCTCTGGCTCCACTTCCACCTGGGTCAGGAGGCTCTGCGGACCCACCCGCCGCTTGCCGACAGGGCCACCGACCACCTGACCGCGGCCATCGCCCTGCGGCCCGCCTCCGCGTGGGCCTGGGGCCAACGGGGACTCGCCCACTCCGCCGCCGGGCGGCACGAGGAGGCGATCGAGGACCTGGAGGACGCCGTGCGCCGCGAGCCGGAGTACTGGGGACGACACTACCAGCTGGCCATGGAGTACCTGGAAGCCGGGCGGTACGCGGAGGCGATGGCCGCCGGGGAGCAGGCGCTGCGCCTGGCCCCGGAGGCGGCGGCGGTGCCCTGCGCAAACCACCGCGCCAATCTCCTGCGGCGGCAGGGAGACCTCGACGGGGCGATCGCGGGCTACCGGGAGGCGATCCGCCTCGGGCCCGGCTTCGCCGTCCTCCACCGAAACCTCGGCCGGGCGCTCAGCGCGGGCGGCCGGTCGGAAGAGGCGCTCGCCGCCTTCCGCGAGGCTCTGCGCCTCGATCCGGAGGACCCCGAGACCCACCATGACCTCGGGGCCTCGGCCTTCGGCCGGGGCGACGTCGACGGAGCGGTTCGGCATCTCGCGGAGGCCGTCCGCCTCGCCCCCCGCAACAAGCTCTATCATCTGGGCCTGGGGCAGTTCCTGATGGCCGCGCGACGGGTGGAGGAGGCCGGGCGCGAGCTGCGCGAGGCGCTGCGCCTCGATCCGGACTTCGCGCCGGCCCACGTCAGTCTCGGCGTCCTCCGCCTGCGCCTCGGGAGGACGGTGGAGGCGCTGGCCTCCCTCCGCTGCGCCCTCCGCCTCGCCCCGGAGGACCCCTCGGTCCACGCGAACCTGGCCCAGGTGCTCGCCACCCTCGGCCGGCACGCGGAGGCGGAGCGGGAGGCCCGGGAGGCCCTGGACCGGGGGGCACCGGACGCGATGGCGGTCACCGCGCGGGAAGCCCTGGGCCGGGCCCTCGTCGGGCAGGGACGCCAGCCGGAGGCCGCGGAGACGCTCCGGGAGGCCGCCCGACTCCTCGCCGACCGGCACGACGAGCCGGGCATGGACCTCGCGAAGAGATGGCAGAGCCTCGCGTCGGCGTTCGGGAAGGCAGGCCTTGTCGACGAGGGGATGGAGGCCTGCCGGGAGGCCCTGAAGCTCGACGGCGGCGACCCCGGGACGCAGAAGGTTCTCGGGAACCTGCTGCTGGACGCGGGCCGGCAGGAAGAGGCGGTGGCAGCCTTCCGCCGGGCGACCGATCTCGACCCGGAGGATGCGACGACCCTCAGCATCCTCGGCATCGCGCTCCGCGCTCTCGACAGGTTCGACGAAGCCGTGGAAGCGATCCGCGAGGCGATGCGGCTGGCTCCGGGGCAGGCCGCTCACGTTTACAGTCTCGGGTCGGTCCTTGCGGCCCGCGGCGACCTCGACGAGGCGACGACCCGCCTGCGCGAGGCGACGGCGCTGGACCCGAAGCTGACCATCGGCTGGGTGCTCCTCGCGGAGTGCCTCGCAAGACGGGGGGAATACCGGCAGGCGGAGGCCATCGTCCGCGTCGCCCGGGATCTGGGGCCGTCGCGGCCGGGGGACGGCTTCCGCTTCCCCCCCGTGGACCCCGCGACCCTCGACGACCTCGAGGGCTGGTTCGGCGCGCTCGGGGAGGCCGCGGAGCGGGCTTCGGAGCATCTCGCCGGCCGCTGGACGCCGGAGCACGTCCGGGAGACGCTGGCCCTCGGGTTCATCCTCCAGGACCGGGAGCACGAAGACCGCCCCGTCGCCGCCGCGCGGCTCTACCGGGAGATCTTCACGAAGGAGCCCGCGGCCGTCCGCGGATCGACACCGGCTGGCGCGAACCTCGCCAACCCCGTCTGCGCCGCGGCGCGCGCGGGGACCGGAGAGGGAAAGGACGCGGCGGGGCTGCCGGAGGCGGAGCGGGCGGCGTGGCGGCGGACGGCGCTCGGGTGGCTCCGGGACCTGCTCGCGGGGACCGGAGAGGGAAAGGACGCGGCGGGGCTGCCGGAGGCGGAGCGGGCGGCGTGGCGGCGGACGGCGCTCGGGTGGCTCCGGGACCTGCTCGCGCTGGCCCGGCAGACGGCGGACGGCCCGGCGGCGGAGATCGCGGGCCGGTCGCTCGCCGGCCTGCTCCGGGACAACGACCTCCGCGCCGTCCGCGACGAGCCGGGCCTCGCGAAGCTCCCCCCCGCGGAGCGCCGCGAGTGGGAGGCCGCCTGGGCCGAGGTCCGCTCGCGGGCCGCGGAGGCCGGAGGCCGGCGATGAACGACGACCCGCCGAGCATCCTCGACCGGCTCGAAGAGCAGGGGAAGGCCGCCCCCCGGCTCCGCCTCCCGGAGGCGCCGGAGGGGCCGGCCCCCCGGCTCGGCGCGGTCCCCCTCCGCCACTCCGGGCGGTTCTCCATCCTCGGGGAGATCGCCACCGGCGGCGTGGGCCCGGTGCTCAAGGGCCGCGACCGCGACCTCGGACGCGACGTGGCGGTGAAGGTCCTGCTCGAGCGCCACCTCGACGACCGGCAGATCGTCCAGCGCTTCGTGGAGGAGGCCCAGATCGGCGGCCAGCTCGGCCACCCGGGGATCGTCCCGGTCTACGAGCTGGGCCTCGGCGACGACCGCCGGCCCTTCTTCGCCATGAAGCTCGTGAAGGGGCGCACCCTCGCCTCGCTGCTCGCGGATCGCGCCGGCCCTGCTGAGGACCGACGGCGATTCCTGGAGATCTTCGAGGAGGTCTGCCAGACGGTGGGCTACGCCCATTCCCGGCGGGTGATCCACCGGGACCTCAAGCCCTCCAACGTGATGGTGGGGGCCTTCGGCGAGGTGCAGGTGCTGGACTGGGGCTTCGCCAAGGTGCTGCCGCGGGGGGGCGTGGAGGACGAGCGCCGGTCCCGGGCCCCGGTGCCGGAGCGGACGCGGGTGGAGACGATCCGGTCCCTGACCGAGGGGTCGGAGTCGATCCCGGGCTCGGTGATGGGGACGCTCTCCTACATGCCGCCGGAGCAGGCGCTGGGTCAGGTGGAGGAGCTGACGGAGCGGTCGGACGTCTTCAGCCTGGGGGCGATGCTCTCGGAGATCCTGACCGGGGAGCCGCCGTACACCGCGCCGGGGCTGGACCGGCTGGTGCAGGCGGCGCAGGCGCAGCTTTCGGAGTGCTTCGGCCGGCTCGACGCCTGCGGGGCGGACGCGGCGCTGGTGGACCTCGCGAAGCGGTGCCTCTCCGCGCTGTCGAAGGACCGGCCGCGGAACGCGGGGGCGGTGGCGGAGGCGGTGCACGCGCACCTTTCGGCGGCGGAGGAGAGGGTGCGCCGCATGGCGATCGAGAAGGCGACGGCGCAGGAGGAGGCGGCGCGGGCCCGGGAGGAGGCGCGGGCGCAGCGGCGGCTGCGGCGGCTGGGGCTCGCGCTGTCGGCGGCGGTGCTGCTGCTGGTGGCGGTGGCGGGAGGCAGCGCGGCGTGGCTCGCCGCGCAGGGCCGGGACCGGGCGGAGCGGGCGCGGCGGGAGGTGCTCGGGGCGATCCTCACGGCGGAGCGGCGGCGGGGCGAGGGGCAGTGGGAGGAGGCGCTCGCGGCGGCGGAGACGGCGCGGGAGCTCGCGGATGCCGCCGCCGTGGACGGCGCGACGCGGGAGCGCGCGCGGGCCCTGCGCGCCGCGGTGGCCGAGGGGGCGGCGGCGGCGCGCGCCGAAGCCGAACAGCGGGCCCGCGACGAGACCCTGATCGCCGAACTGGAGGAGGCGAACCTTGCGCGGATCGACTCCACCGCGACGGAGTCGGACCGGGCCTTCCGCGCGGCCTTCGCCCGCTACGGCCTCGACCCGGAGGGCCTCGCGCCGGCGGAGTTCGCCGCGAAGCTGTCCCCCCGGGGGGATCGCGTGGTCGCGACCGTGGCGGTCGCGCTGGACACCTGGGCGGGACGGCGCAAGCAGCACCGGGCGGGCGACTGGAAACTCCTCCTGCGCGCGGCGGCGGCGGCGGACCCGGACCCCCGGCGACAGCACCTGCGTACCCGGATCGAGGCCGGGGACGACACGGGTCTCCTCGCGCTGGCGGCGGATCCCGGCACCCTCGACCTCCCCCCGGCCAGCGTGGGGCTCCTCGCGGGCATGCTCCGCAACGCCGGCCGCTGCCGGGAGGCCGCGGACCTGGTCACGAAGGCCGGGCGGCGCCACCCCGGCGATCCCTGGCTCCATTACCAGCTCTATGGCAGCTTCCATGAACTCGAGCTGCCCGGGCAGGCCTTCCGCTACGCCCTGGCGGCGGCTGCGCTGCGGCCGGGGAGTGCCGAGATCCGGAACTCTCTCGGGGCGCTGCTGCTCGAGGCCGGCGACCACGAAGGTGCGTGGACCTGCTGCCGCGCGGCCCTCCGTATCGCCCCGGGTCACGAACATGCCCCTGGAAATTCGATCATTGACCTGGAAGCGCTCGGGGACCACGCCGGCGCCACAACCCTGGCGGAGGAGGTCCTGCGCCGGGCCGCCGAGGGCAGCGTCGCGCCGGGCTCCCGGGGCCGGGCCCTGGAGCACCTCGGCCGTCTCGACGAGGCCACGGAAGCCTACCGGCAGGCCATCGAGGGCGACCCGGAGAACCTGTGGGCTTACGAGCGGCTGGGATCCGTCCTGGAGGCGGCCGGCCGTTTCGAGGAGGCGGTGGAGTGCTACCGTTGCGCCAGGGCTCGACTGTCGACGCTCGTGGAGAGCCCGCAACACGCAAAGTGGCTGGCCTGGCTCCACGGCCGTCTCGGCCTCGTCCTGTGCGACAAGCTGGGGCGCATCGACGAGGCCATCGACCACTTCCGGCAGGCGATCGCGCTCGCCCCGGACAAGGCCGAGCATCTCTCGAACCTCGGCGTCGCGTTACGGAAGACCGGTCACCTGGAGGAGGCGATCGCGGCCTGGGAACAGGCGCTGCGGGTGGATCCGGGATATCTCCATACCTACGGAGTCCTGGGCTTCGCCCTGACACAACTCGACCGCCTCGACGAGGCCGAGGCCGCCCTCCGGACAGCCGCCGAACGCGGTGAGGGACCCGGCTCCCTCGCCCAGCTCGGCACCTTTCTCGAGATTCGCATGCGCGGCCGACCCGGTGAGAACATCGAGCTTCTCACGGAAGCGGTCCGGCGGGAGCCCGGCAACCCGGACTACCTGAACAACCTCGCCACCGCGCTCCTCTCCGCCATGCGCGGCGCGGAAGCACTCGAAGTCCTGGAGCGGCTCCCGGAGGGCGAGAAGGAGCAGACCGCACGTTCCTTCAACCTCGGGAGGGCCCTCGCGATCCTCGGCCGGTGGCAGGAAGCCGAGCCGTTCCTGCGGAGAGGGGCGGAGGGGCTGCCAACTCCGTGGCCCTGGGAGTTGCTCGGACGGACGCTCTCCACTCTGGGACGCCACCCCGAGGCCGTCGAGGCCTTCCGGAAGTCGATCGCACTGGGGCCGGAGCGGGCGAAGTCCCACGGTCTGCTCGGGCGCGCTCTGCTGCAGACGGGGGCGATGAAGGAGGCCGCGGACGCGCTCCGGAAGGCGCTGGAACTGGACCCGCGCGACGCCGAGACCGCCGCGCAACTCGGGTTCCTCCTCAGCCAGCGCCTCGGGCGGCACGGGGAGGCGGTGGCACCGCTCTTCCGGGCCGTGGCCCTGGAGCCCGGGCGGGGAGCGTGGTGGACCTTCCTGGCCCTCGCGCTCTCCAACGTCGGGCGACTCGACGCGGCGATCGCCTCCGCCCGCAAGGGGGCGGCCCTGCAGGCCAGCTGGCCGGAAGCCCACCGGATCCTCGGCCTCCTCCTCCACCGGGCCGGACGATACGCAGAGGCGATCGAGATCCTCAGCGAGGGCGTGGACCTCCATCCCCGGGACGCGCTGATCCGCCTGGGTCTGGCCCAGGCGCTCTGCAACCAGGGAGAGTACCGCGAGGCCCTCGCGCGGCTCGGCGAGGTCGAGGAGCTCGGCGCCCCACCCGGCGTGGATCTCGCGCGGCTCTTCGAGTGGTTCCGGTGGCTGGCCGAGGCGACGGAGCGGATGCCGGAGTACCTCGCCGGGCACTGGAAGCCGGAGAGCACCACCGGTCTGCTCGCCCTCGGATCGGTGCTGCAGTCGCCGCAGCACGCGGACCGGCCGGTGGCCGCCGCGCGGCTCTACCGGGAGCTCTTCACGAAGGAGTCCGCGGCGGCCCGCGGATCGACGCCGGCCGGCGCGAACCTCGCGAACCCCGTCTGCGCCGCAGTGTGCGCGGGGACCGGAGAGGGAAAGGACGCGGCGGGGCTGCCGGAGGCGGAGCGGGCGGCGTGGCGGCGGACGGCGCTCGGGTGGCTCCGGGACCTGCTCG
>JALOQY010000498.1 GCA_025459285.1 Planctomycetota bacterium
GCGGTGTTCGTTCCCGTCTCCATGATGCTGGTCTTCACGTTCGTTTTCGGCCGCCTCGCGCCGGTGAAGCTCGACGGGGTGTCGGCCTCCGGCCAGCCGATCCCCTACGCGGTCTTCGCCTACTGCGGGCTTCTGCCGTGGACTTTCTTCGCCCAGAGCCTGTCGGGCAGCGTGACCACCCTGGTCACGAACCGCCAGCTCGTGACAAAGGTCTACTTCCCCCGGGAGGTCTTCCCGGTGGCGAAGATCCTCGGGGGCTTCGTGGACTTCCTCATCGCCACGGGGGTCCTCGCGGTCCTCCTCCTGTGGTTTGGCATCCCGGTGCGGCTCACGGCGCTCCTCGTCCCCGCCGTCCTGCTCGTCCAGGTCGTCTTCATGACGGGCTGCGCCCTCTTCCTCGCCATGGCGAACCTCTTCTACCGGGACGTGCAGTACGTCTTCCAGATCGGGATCCAGCTCTGGATGTTCGGGACGGCGGTGGTCTACCCGATCCGCGGCGACGCCTTTTCCCCCACCGCCCTCTTCGTGCTCCGTCTGAACCCCATGACGCCGATCCTCGACGCCTACCGGGACCTCGTGCTCTACGGGCGGCTGCCCGCGCTCGGTGCGGCCTGGCCCGCGATCGTCGTCGTCCTGCTCGTGTTCTGGCTCGGGATCTGGTCCTTCGCCCGCCTCCAGTTCCTCTTCGCGGAGCGGGTGTGATGGCTGCCCCCGTCCGCTTCGAAGGTGTCGGCAAGCGATTTCGCCGCGGCGAATCGGCGACCGCGCTCCGCGACGCGATCGGCCGACTGTTCGGCCGGCGGGCCGACCGGGGGGAGTTCTGGGCGCTCCGGGGGATCTCCTTCGAGGTCGCCGAGGGCGAGGCGCTCGGGATCGTCGGGCCGAACGGCGCCGGCAAGAGCACGGTCCTGAAGCTCGCCGCGGGCCTCCTCAGACCTAACGAGGGCACGGTCCACGTCGAGGGCCCGCTCTCCGCGCTGATCGAGGTCGGCGCCGGCTTCCACCCCGACCTCACGGGGCGGGAGAACATCCAGCTCTATGGGAGCGTCCTGGGCCTCTCCCGCAGGGTTCTGCGCGAGCGGACCGACGAGATCGTCGACTTCGCGGAGATCCGCGAGTTCATCGACACGCCGGTGAAGCGCTACTCCTCGGGCATGTACATGCGCCTCGGCTTCTCGGTGGCCGTCCACGTGGACCCGCGCGTGCTGCTCGTGGACGAGGTGCTGGCGGTGGGGGACCTCGGCTTCCGCCAGAAGTGCCTGCGCCGGGTCCGCGACCTGAAGGCCCGCGGTCGGACGATCCTCTTCGTGTCGCACCGGATGTCGGACATCCGCGGGATCTGCGACCGGGTGCTCCAGATCTCCGGCGGAACGGTCGTGCGGGAGGGCGACCCCCTCACTGTCACCCGTGAGTTCGAGAAGGAGATGAGCGGGAAGAGCCTCGCCGAACTGAAGGGCGAGGCGGCGAGCCACCGGGCGGGGGACTCGCCGGTGCGGATCGTGAAGGCAGAACCGCGATCATCGGGCGGGATCGCCCGGGAGATCGCCTCCGGCGACCCCCTCGACGTGGCGGCGGAGGCGGAATTCTCGGTGAAGGTCCCGGCGCCGGTCCTCTCGGTATCGGTGCTCCGGGCGGATCAGACGCGGGTCTGCGTAGCTCACACGCGGCGGCTGGGGATCGAACTTCCGGACGTCGAGGGCCGGCTCTCCTTCGCCGTCCGCTTCCCCCGGCTCGACCTGCGCGAGGACCACTACGCGGCGGAGGTGGCGATCTGGGACCGGGAGATGATGGTGCCTCTAGCCCAGTTCATCACCGCGGAGTTCTACGTGAAGGACCCGCGGCCGCCGATCAACCGTCCCGGTGCGTGGGAGGCGGAGGCCCGGTTCACGGAGATACGGGTGGGGGAGGAGCCCTGATGGCCATCGTGCCCGGCGCGCACCGGAACCCGAAGGTGATCGTCGTGATGCCCGCCTACAACGCGGAACTCACGTTGGAGAAGACCTTCCGCGACATCCCCGCGGGGAGCGTGGACGAGGTGATCCTCGTGGACGATGCGAGCCGGGACCGGACGGTTGCGGTAGCCCGTTCTCTCGGTCTCACGGTAATCGCCCATGAGCGGAACGGCGGCTACGGTGCGAACCAGAAGACCTGCTACGCCGAGGCACTGACGCGGGGCGCGGACATCGTGGTGATGGTCCATCCCGACTACCAGTACGACAGTCGGCTCGTGCCCTTCTTCACCGGCTTCGTCTGGACAGGGGTTTGCGACGTGATGCTCGGCTCGCGGATCCGGACGCGCCGCGAGACGCTCGAGGGCGGGATGCCGGTCTGGAAGTACCTGTCGAACCGTATCCTGACCCTCGTGGAGAACGTCTTCCTCGGCCAGAACCTCGGCGACTTCCACTCCGGCTTCCGGGTCTACCGTCGCGAGGTCCTCGAGACGATCCCCTGGCAGGAGAATTCGAACGACTTCGTGTTCGATTCGCAGTTCCTCGCCCAGGCCGCGTTCTTCGGCTTCCGGATCGGGGATGCCCCGGTCCCGGTCCGCTACTTCCGGGAGGCCTCCTCGATCAACTTCCGCCGCTCGCTGGTCTATGGCTTCCGGACCGTCGAGGTGCTGGCCCGCTACGGGCTGGCCCGCCTCGGCCTCCTCCGCCGGCCGCTCTTCGTCTCCCGGCCGAAGGCATGAGCGAGAGTCCGTCCGCCACGGTCGTGGTTTGTACGATGGC
>JALOQY010000169.1 GCA_025459285.1 Planctomycetota bacterium
CAGATGAAGGACGGCTGGGCCCAGATGCCTGACGAGGCGAAGGCCGGCATGGAGAAGGAACTGGGCGACCCCACCAAGTTCGCGAGCGCCAAGGAGTTCTTCATCAAGATGGCCGAGAAGAACCCCGAGAAAGCCACCGAGATCGGCAAGGGCGAGTTCGTGAGCGTCAAGGAGGACGGGGACAAGGCGACGGTGACGTTCAAGGTCGACGGCAAGGAAGACAACATGAAGCTGGAGAAGGTCGACGGGAAGTGGTACGTCGACATCGACGGCTAACCCGACCCGCCTAGCGACCGACGACCCGACGACGCGCCCCGCCTCTCCGGCCGGGGCGCGCTTTCGTGTATGGTGGGGGCATGAAGCGGACCGCCCTCGCCCTTTGCCTCCTCCTCCCCGCCTGCGGGGACGCCGGGACGCCCGGCCCGACCCCCGAGGCCACCTTCGAGACCGTCCGGAAGGCCGTCGCCGATCGCCGCTGGGGGACGGTTTTCGATCTTCTCGCGGGCAAGGAGCTCGAACGCTTCAAGCGCCAGCTCGACGCCGACCGGAGCATGAACGAGGAGCAGCGGAATGAGCTGCTCGAGGAACTCGGGCTCTCCGCCCGGGAGCTCGACGCGATCTCCCCCCGGGACTACTACATCCGGTTCACCGAGGTGCGCTCCCGGGCCAAACCGGAACTGACCGACCGGATCGCGAAGGCCGGGATCGACGAGGTGAAAGTCGATGGCGAACGGGCCGTGATCACCTATCGGACGGGCGAGAAGAGCCGGGAGATGGAGCTCGCGCGCCGCGAGGGGCTCTGGTACGTGGTCCGCTGGTGATCAGGCGGCGGCCATGTTCCGCAGGAGAGCGCGGAACGCGCCGACGCACAGCTTCCGGATGTAGCGGGTGAGGCCGCAGAAGAGGAACGGCGGCCACAGGAAGTGGATGATCTGGACCGCCTGCACCACCTGACCGCGGACCGCCGGGTCCTCGCTCCCGAGGACCATCCGCGGGAAGACCACCGCCGCCGCCGCGAGGGCGGCCGGGGAGATGAAGTAGACGAAGGCGCCGGATACCGCCCCCATCCAGTTTCCGGGAAGGTTCCGGAATCGGCAGGTGGCGAGCGTTCCGGCGCCGCTCGCGCCGAGGTCGATCTCGAACCGCACCGGCTTCTTCGACCGACCCGCGAAACTCAGTTCCCCGGTCACGCGGTCGGCCGACGACTCTCCGAGCGAGACCGGCCCGAGGCCCGCCAATCCGCCGCGCAGGGTCGAGAGGAGACGCCGCCGGACCACGGCGGGCTCCGCCCGGATCGAGACCTCCTCCGCCGCCTCCGGCTCGTCCGGCCGGGGCGGCCGCCGCGCGAACGTCCGCCGGTGGAACAGGAGCGCCGCGAGCCACGAAACCGTGCCGGCCCCGAGGATCACGATGAGGACCGTCCGCGCCGTCTCGATCGTCATGAACGACTCTCCCGGCGGTAGCGCAGGAGCTTCCGCCTCTCCTCCGGCAATCCGATGCACTCGTTCACGACCTCCGCGATCCGTTTCGCGCGGGAGGTCGGCCAGTACCCGAGGCTCCGATCCCCGCCCGGGATCCGGAGGACGACGCCCGCGAGGCCCCGGTCCGAGGCCATCGCGTCGGCGTGCTTCACGGCGTCGAGCCGGCAGACCTCCCGCCGGCGGCCGAAGGTGCGCTCCGTGATCGAACCGAGGCGCGGATCGATCGTCAGATCGTGGGTGCGCGTCATCAGGTAGCCGGCGACGACGATGCCGGCGAGCGCGGGGAGAGCCGCGAAGAACTGGGCGACCCCGCTGCCCGCCGTGGCCATCCCCAGCGAAGCGCCGATGACGATCCCGACGGCGGCCGCTCCCATCGCCGGGCCGCGCGGGGCGAGCTTCCGGAACGTCGCGGCCGGCGGTTCCGGGGCCGCGGGCGCCGGACCCTCCCCGCCGTGGGCCTCGACGAACGCGCGGACCCCGGCTTCCGCCTCGTCCTCCGATACGGCGCGTTCCCCGCCGCCGGTGACGGCCAGGAGCAGGCCGCCATCCTGCCGGCGCACCTCGAGGCGCGCGCCGTCGCGCCCTGTGAGCAGGATCACCGGGGGCGCGCCCTTTGCCGGTCCCTCCCCAAACAGCGCGCGGAGCCGGGCCGCGACGGCATCGGCGTCGAGGAAGCCGAGATCGCGCGGCTCCGGGGATCCGTCCGCTCCGCCACCCGCTCCGAGCCCGCGCACCGACACCGGAACCGTCTTCATGGCCGACCCGCCTCCCGATCTGCCAGATTAGCCGGGCCGGCCGGCGCCGGGTAGCATGATCGGGGATGCCGGAAGCCGCGCGGCTCTTCTACGTCCTCGTGCCGACCTGGCGGGTGATCCGTGGGGTGCCCGTCGTCCACCTGTACGGGGTGACCGACCGGCGGGAGTCCGTGCTGTGCGTGGACGATCGGGTCCGGCCGTACTTCTTCGTCCCGGCGGCCACTCTCGCCGATGCCGGGCGGATCGCCCGCCCGCTCCGGGCGGAAGTCGCGCCGGATCTTCTCGACCCCGCCGGGCGGCCCGTGGGACGACTGGTGTTCCGGATGCCATCCGACGTGCCGCCGGCCCGGGATCGCCTCGCCGCCGCGGGAATCGGCGCCCTCGAGGCCGACGTGCGGTTCGCCTACCGCTTCATGATCGACGCGGGGATCCGCGGGACCACCCTCGTGCGCGGGCCGGCGGAGAAGGGGCGGTTCACGGACCTCGTCTTCCGGCGGCCGAGCTTCGAGCCGGCGGAGTTCACGCCGGACCTCCGTCTCCTCTCCCTCGACGTGGAGACCGACCGGCGGGCGGCGCGGATCTTCTCGGTGGCGCTCCTCGGGGAGGGGATCGACTCGGTCCTCCTCGTCTCGTCCCGGGAGGTTCCGGGCGCCGAGGTCTTCCCGGACGAGGCGGCGCTCCTCCGGGCGCTCTCGGAACGGATCCGCGCCGTGGACCCCGACGTGCTCACCGGATGGAACGTCGTGGACTTCGACCTCGCGGTGCTCGCGCGCCGGGCGGCGGAACTCTCCGTGGTCCTTCGTCTCGGCCGGGGGGACGAGACCGTGCGGATCGAGGAGGACCCGGGCGGGCGCCGCCGCAAGCGCGCCGCCCTCCCCGGGCGGCAGGTGCTCGACGGAATCGACGCCGTCCGCGACACGGGACTCTCCGTGGAGGACTTCCGGCTGGAGACCGTGGCCTCCGCGGTCCTCGGCTCGACGAAACTCGCCACCGGCACCGGGCGCGCCGAGCGCATCGAGCGGGCGTTCGGGGAGGATCCCGAGTGGCTGGTCCGCTACAACCGCGAGGACGCACGACTCGTCCTTGCCATCCTCGGGAAGACGCGGGCGCTGCACCTGGCCCTCGAGCGGAGCCTCCTCACCGGGATGCCACTCGATCGCGTCGGCGCCTCCGTGGCCACCTTCGACTTCCTCTATCTCGGGGAGCTGCGCCGGCGCGGACGCGTGGCGCGCTGCGGCGGGGAGCGGGAAGAGCCGGGGATCGTCATCGGGGGTACGGTCCTCGACGCGAAGCCGGGGCTCGTTCCGTGGGTGGCCGTCCTCGACTTCAAGAGTCTCTACCCCTCGATCATCCGGACGTTCGGGATCGACCCCCACGGGTTCGGCGGGCTCGGGGAGGCCGCGGAGGGGTTCGTGCGGGCGCCGAACGGGGCCCTCTTCCGGCGCGGCGCGGGGATCCTGCCCGGAGTCCTCGACCGACTCACGGCGCGGCGCGAGCGGGCGAAGCGGGAGGGGGACCCGGCCGTCTCCACCGCGGTCAAGCTCCTCATGAACTCCTTCTACGGCGTTCTCGGGACGACCGCCTGCCGGTTCGCCGACCCGGCCATCGCCAACGCCATCACCTCCTTCGGCGGCGAGATCCTCGGGCGGGCGAAGGCGGAGATCGAGGCCGCGGGTTTTCCGGTCCTCTACGGGGACACGGATTCGCTGTTCCTGCGGACGGGGACGCCGGACGGGGCGACCGCGAGGCGTGCGGCGGAGGCGGCGCGGGAGCGCGCGGAGCGGGCCCTCGCGACGTGGGCCCGGGAGGCGCACGGCGTCGAGTCGAAGCTGGTCCTCGAAGTGGAGTGGGTGTTCCGGCGGCTGCTGCTCCCGTCGCTGCGGGGGACCTCCGAGGGGAGCAAGAAGCGCTACGCGGGGCTCGTGGACGGGCCGGCGGGACCGGAGGTGGTCATCGTCGGGCTGGAGGCGGTGCGCCGGGACTGGCCCGAGGCGGGGCGGCGCTTCCAGCGGGAACTGCTGCGGCTCGTGCTCTTGGCGGAGGACCCGGAGCCCTTCGTGCGCGACTTCGTGCGGCGGCTGAGACGGGGGGAATGGGACCGGGAACTCGTCTACCGGAAGGTGCTCCGGAAGGCGCCGGAGGAATACGGGGGCAGCCTGCCGCCGCACGTCCGGGCGGCGCTGCTCGCGGGCCGGGCGCGGGGGGGTACGGTCCGTTACGTGATCACGCGACAGGGGCCGGTGCCCGTGGCGCCCGACGGCCCCCTCCCCGAGAGCATCGACCACGCCCACTACCTCGACCGCGTGATCGCCCCGCTGGCCGATGCGATCCTCCCCTTCATCGGCCGCCGCTTCGCCGATCTCTCCGGCGGCGACCCCCAGCTCCGCCTGTTCGAGGGGGATCTCGGCCACCTGTAGTTTCGAGGTCGCCCCGGCAGGCCGGCAGGCTCGAAAAGTTTACAAGTTTACAACGTCCCCCGGCCGTGTCACCGGGGGTTCGTAGACTGTATGCATGAGAGCGAACGTGGTGGTTGCGGGGTGCGGGTTCGACTGCGCGTGGTGCGCGGGGTGTGCGGACGGATGGCCGCCGGGTGAGGAGCGGACGGGCGCGACCCGGGCCCGGCTCCTCGGGGCGGGTGGGGAGCCGCCGGCGCTCCTCCTCGCCCGATCGGAGCTGATCCTGCGCGACACCGCACTGCTCCGTGGCGCGGGGGTGGCCGCGGAGATCTCGATCCCGAGCCTCTCCGCCGCCTTCGCCCGGGCCGTGGAGCCCCGCGCGCCGGCACCGGAGAGGAGGCTCGCGGTGCTCCGGCGGCTCCGCCGGGAGGGCGTGGTCGCGGGGCTCTCCTTCGGACCCGTGGCCCCGGGGATCAACGACCGTCTCGGTGACCTGTCCTACGCGGCCGCCGAGGCGCGTCGCGCCGGGGCCCTCTGGTTCCGCGTGCGGGCGGTCCGGGCTCCCGGACCGGCCGCGGCGTGCCTGATGGCCTTCGTCGAGCGGCACCGGCCCGCGCTGATCGATCGCTATCGGACGCTCCTCGACGCCGGAGGAGCCCCGCCGAGAGGCTGGGAGGAGCGCCTCCTCTCCATGGCCGCGGCCGTCCGGGCCGGCGAACACCTGGCCGGCGAGCCCCCTCCGGCGGACCGCGCCCTGGCCGGGCAACTCGGCCTTCCTTTCCGGGCCGGATATCCTGTGGCCGGGTAGGGCACGGGGTGGGCTACATGGGAGGCACCATGGCCAACGATATCTGCCACGTCGAGATCGCGACCGCGGACCTCGCGGCCTCGCGCGATTTCGTGCAGCGGTTCTTCGGATGGGCGGTGACGGAGATGATGCCGGAGTACTGGCTCTGGGCCGCGCCGGAGGGGCCGGGAGGCGGGTTGGCGCTCTCGCCGGAACCGCCCGCGGAGGGGGCCATCGCCATCTACGTCGGAGTGGAGGGGCTGGGCGCGGCTCTCGGGCGGGCCACGACCCTCGGAGCGGAGGTCCACCGGCCGGCGATGGTGCTCCCCGGCGACCACGGCCACTGCGCCGCCATCCGGATTCCCGGCGGGGCCGTCCTGGGGCTCTGGTCCCGCACGGCCTGAGCGGCACCTCCGAAGCCTCGAACGGATCAATGGTTCCCCTGGTCTCCGCGGCGGGTTTCGCGTAGCGGACGGCGCGCGGGCGTATACGATTCCCGGTGGAGGTGTCCGATGGTCCGCCGTGTGCCCGTCCTGGTCCTGATCGGTCTCTTCGCGGTACCGTCCGTTCTCGCGAAGGACCCTCCGAAGCCCTCGGAGCTCTACGCCGAGAAGGAAACCGAGTTCCGCCGCGCCGTGGCGGCGAAGTACCTGGAACTCGGCGACGAGGCGAAGAAGCAGAAGCTCTTCCAGTTCGCCCGGGAGGCCTACCACGAGGCCCTCGCCTACGATCCGAACTACCCCGCTGCCCGCAAGGTGCTGGGCTTCGTGCGAAAGGGGTCGGAGTGGGTCATCGATCCCTCGGAGGCCCGGAAGCTCCCGGAGCAGAACTCCAAGGTCGAGACGATGCCCCAGTCGGAGTTCGACAAGATCCTCGAGGCCTTCAAGGACTCGAAGAAGAAGGTGGAGCTGTTCGTGGGGCGGAAGTACGCCGGCCTCGGCAAGTGGTGCGAGAAGGAAGGGCTCGCGGACCAGGCGAAGAAGGCCTACGAGAAGGCCATCATCCTCGATCCGGACAACGAGGTCGCCCGCACCGGCCTCGGCTACCAGAAGGTCGACGGCGAGTGGCTCACGGAGAAGCAATTGCTGGCCCGGCAGGAGGCGAAGGAGGGCAAGCTCGTCGACGACACGCCCAGCCGTTACGAAGGGCCGCTCGGGATCCAGCTCCACAAGATGGAATCGGCCCACTTCCGGATCGAGGCCGTGCTGCCCCCCGACCAGCTGAAGGAGTGCGTGAAGAAGGTCGAGACGGCCTACGCCTACTTCCTGCGCGACGTCGGCGAGCCGGAGATCAAGGACGTCTGGCCGAGCCGGTGCTTCCTGATGGTCCTCGGCGACGTGGCCCAGTGGCACAAGTACGTTGACCTGTTCAGTGGCGGCTCGCAGAAGGACCGGGACTTCACCAAGCAGTGCAAGGGGACGCAGAACGCGCCCGGCCTCCACGGGGTCCAGTACCAGGGCGAAGACAGCGACATCTCGACGACGATCGACGGCCTGGTCCACAAGGTCACGCACTTCCTCGTGCATCACTACTGGAACCTCACGAGCCAGGCGTGGCTGCAGGAGGGCTTCGCCTACTACTACACGGTGAAGGTCCTCGAATCCACGCGGACGCGCTGCGTGGCGCTGGGCAGCTACGACCGGCCCACGGGCGGCATGAAGGACTGGGGGGAGTCGCAGAACTGGAAGGAACTGATCAAGAAGGACGTCCTGGCGAGCGCCGACCCGGACCTGCGGATGTTCTATGGCCAGAACACCGCGGAGCTGCAGTACAACGCCTCCGTCAAGGCGTGGTCCATGATCTCGTGGCTCTTCGACAAGCACCGCGAGAACTTCCTCAAGTGGCTGACGGCGGTGGGGCGCGAGGGCCAGGGCCAGGAGGAGGCTTTCAAGGCGGTCTTCAACTGGTCTTTCGAGGAAGTGGACAAGAACTGGCGCGACTTCGTGAAAGAGAACTATTAGAGCTGGCAGAGGGAGATGAGCTCCAGGGCGCCGAGGCGCTTGCGGCCCTCGAGGGCGGGGATTTCCACGAGGACCGCGGCGGCCACGGGTTCGCCGCCGGCCTCACGGACCAGGTCCACGCAGGTGGCCATGGTCGCCCCCGTGGCGAGCAGGTCGTCCACCAGGAGCACCTTCCGGCCCCCGGTGAGCGCGTCCTCGTGGACGTCGATGGGGTTGAAGCCGTAGCCCAGTCCGTAGGCGGTGCCCGTGTCCTCGGGCAGCCGGTCTTCCCGCTGGATCGGCAGGAAGCCCTTCGACAGCCGGTACGCCAGAGGCGCGGCGAGGATGTAACCGCGCGATTCGATCCCCACGATGAGGTCGATCTCCCGCGCCGCGAACTTCGCGGCCAGCGCGTCGATCGCCTCCCGGAAGAGGATCGGATCGCGGAGGATCGGCGTGATGTCGCGGAACCGGAGTCCCGCCTTGGGGAAGTCCTGGATCTCCTGCACGTGGCGGCGGAGTCGCTCGGCGATCGTGTCGGTCACATCTCCTCCGGCGCTTCGATCCCCAGGAGGTGGAGCCCCGTGGCGAGAGCCTCGCGCACGCCCGCGACCAGCGCGAGGCGCGCCCCGGCCAGGGCCGGGTCCGGCGCGAGCACCTTCCGGGAGGGATCCTCGTTCCCGAGGTTGTAGTACCGCGAAAAGGCCTCGCAGAGCGCGAGCAGGTGCTGCGCCACGAGGCACGGCTCGGCCTCCCGGGCCGCGGCGCGGATCCGCTCCGGGAAGGCCGCGATCAGCTTCGCGATCGCCCACTCCTCCTCCAGCGCCAGCAGCCGGAAATCGGCGGTCGGCGGTGCGCCCCCGGCCTTGCGGAGGATCGACGCGGCCCGGGCGTGGGTGTACTGGATGTAGGGGCCGGTGTGGCCGTCGAAGCTGGTCACGCGCTCCCAGACGAAGTCCACGTCGCGGTTGCGGCTGGCCGAGAGGTAGGCGAAGACGATCGCCCCGATGCCGACCTGCCGCGCCACCCGATCGCGATCGGCGAGGTCCGGATTCTTCCGGTCGATGATCTCCCGAACCCGCGCGATGGCCTCGGCGAGGACCTCTTTCAGGAGGACCACGTTGCCCTTGCGCGCCCCGGTCTTCTCCCCTCCGAAGAGCACCACGCCGAAAGGCACGTGCTCCATCCGGGGGGCCCACGGGAAGCCCATCCGCCGGAGGACCTCGAAGAGCTGGCGGAAGTGGAGCGACTGCCCGCGGTCCACCACGTAGAGACAGCGCGAGAAGCCGTAGGTCTCGAACCTGTGGATCGCCGCCGCGAGGTCCCGGGTGGCGTAGACCGTGGCGCCGTCCGCCTTCCGCAGGAAGAACGGCGTGATGCCGAGGTCCGAGAGGTCCACGACCAGCGCGCCCTCGGAGATCGTCGTCAGCCCCGCCTCCGTGAGTCGCCGGATCACCCCCTCCATCGCGCCGGTGAAGGCCGATTCGCCGCGGATCTCGTCGAACTCGACCCCCAGGAGGTCGTAGACCTGCCGGAACTCCGCGAGGGAGACCTCCCGGAACTTCCGCCACCGGCCGAGGGCCTCCTCGTCGCCGGCCTCCATCCGCCGGAACCACTCCCGGGCCTCGGCGTCGTCGCCTTCCTTGTTGTAGCGGACGTAGAGCTCGTTCAGCTTCGTGACGCCGTCCGTGGAGAGGTCGAGTCCCTCGCCCCAGCGCTGGAAGGCGGCGAGCAGTTTCCCGTGGGTCGTGCCCCAGTCCCCGAGGTGGTTGATGCCCACCGTCCGGTATCCGAGGTGGCGGAAGATCCGGACGAGACTCCACCCGATCACGGTGGAGAGCAGGTGGTGGTACGCGAGGTGCTTCGCGATGTTCGGGGAGGAGAAGTCGATGACGACGGTCTCCCCGGCCTTCTCCTCGGACCGGCCCGCCGGGTCGGCGAGCGCCTCGGCGATGAAGCGGGGGCGGTCG
>JALOQY010000499.1 GCA_025459285.1 Planctomycetota bacterium
TAGCGCACCCGGAGGCCGGCCAGCTTGACCGCTCCCCGGTGGTAGCCGGTGGGGAAGAGCCGCTCCAGGTCCCAGAGCTGGATCCGGTTCTTCTCGCAGGTCTCGTAGACGGTGGGGACCTCCCCGGTTGCCTCGAAACGCTCGCGCAGGAAGCGCAGGATGCGCCAGTGGTCCTCGGTGAGCCCCCGCGGCAACTCGCACTCCAGCGCCTTGTGGGAGGCGTACTCCTCATTCCACTCCGAGGGGTCCACGAGGAACCCCCGGACATCCACCTGGAAGGTCTTCTCCGGATCCGCCGGCGCCCCCGACTTCCCCCGGGCGGGCGCGAGACCCGCGGGGAGGAAACCCTCGCGGTAGGTGATGCCGGCAAGAAGGCAGACCCCGCGGAGGTAACCGGCGGGGAAAAGGCTCTTCATGCCGTCGAGCGCGATCCCGTTCTCGCGGCACGTCTGGTAGACCGCCGGGCAGCGCCCCGTCTCCGTGAACACCTTCCGCACGTAGCGGATCACGCGCCAGTGGTCCGGCCCGATCTCTCCGGCGATCCCTGCCCGGCCGGCCATCCCCTCCGCGAAACCCTCGTCCCACAGGTCGAAAGCGGTGAGGAACCCCTCGCCGTCCACGGGCCAGGTGCGCCCGTCGTACGTGAACAGAGACATCTCGCTCTCCCGGTGGCGGCGGCGGACACCCCCTCCGTCCGGGGAGGAGGACACCGGGGGGAAGGTACACCGGCGCCCGCGCCCCTCCGACGGAAAACGGTCCGCCGGGGCCGTGCCGGCGAGTTGGACCTCGGCCGCGGCGGCTGCTAGGTTTCCCCCGTGGCCACCACCGACCGGTCGAATGGGCGGCTTCCCCACGCCGCGATCTTCGCGGCCCCCGGGCTCGTCGCGGCGCTTCTCGGCGCGTTCCGCATCTCCTCCGCGGACGGCGTGCCCGCGGGTGAGGTGTTCTCCACCGCCCTGTGCGCCGCGTGGGTGGTCCTCGCCCTCCTCGTTCCCCCGCTCCGCCGGTTCCTGGCCGACCTCGGCCCCTTCGTTCTCACCCGCGTCTCCTTCGTCGTGCTCCTTCTCCTTTCGACCGTCGCCCTCTTCGGGGCCACCGCGGGCACCGGGGGCCGCGCCTGGCCGGCGGCCCTGACCCTCGGCGGGCTGCTGACGGTCGTGTCCGGCGTGAAGCTCGCGCGGGTCCGCCCGGCCCGTCTCGCCGGCATCCTCGTGTTCGTCGTCCTGAACCTCGCGGTCCTCGCGGCCTTCGATCTCGTCGTCCGGGCGGTCGTGCTGCCGAAGAAGTCGCAGAACAGCCTCTACATCGCGCACGACCCGTTCCTCGGCTGGAAACTCCGGCCGGGGTTCTCCGTCACGCGCCGGACCGAGCACTACACGTCCACCGAGACGATCAACTCCGCCGGATTCCGGACTCCGGAAGTCCCCTTCGCGAAACCGGAGGAGGTGAAGCGCATCCTCGTCCTCGGCGATTCGCACTCCGAGGGCTACACCGTGAACGACGATGAGACGTGGCCGGTGCGGTTGCAGCACCACCTCGCTCCGCGCCTCCCGACGGAGGTCGTCTCTCTCGGCGTCGGGGGCTGGTCCACGGACCAGGAGTTGCTCTCCTACATCCACTACGGCCGCCGGTACGCTCCGGACCTCGTGCTCCTGCAGACGGCGGCAAACGACTTCGAATTCAACGTCCTCGACCGCTACTGGCGCGGACTCAAGCCCCGCTTTCGCCGGAGCGGGGGGATGCTGCTGCTGGAGGGCGTCCCGGTGCCGGACCTCCGCAACGTGGGATTCGCCCGCCACCCGTTCCTCCGGAACTCCGCCATCGCCATGGTCCTCGACGCGAGCCTGTCCCGCTTCGCCGTCGTCCGGGAGACGGAGGAGGCCGACCCGATGGAGGCGTGGCGCGTCACCGCCCTCCTCGTACGGGACCTCGCGGGGTTGGTCCGCGCCGACGGCGCGCGTCTCGCCATGTTCCACGCCACGCCGGACGACACGGAGGCCGACCGGGATTTCCGGAGGATCGCCGCGGAGCAGGAGATCCCGTTCCTCGACATCCTGCCGGCCTTCGGCGGCGACCTCGGCCACCACCGGGTGACCCGGGACAAGCACTGGAACCGCGAGGGGCACGAGGCGGTGGCCCGGCATCTGGCCCCGCTCCTCTTCGACCTGCTCCGGTAGAGATCGCCCCGCTTCTCCGGCCGGACGGTTTCCAGAGGTTCGACCGGGGAGACGAAGTGTGCAACAATGGCGCCGTGGTGCACCGTCTCGTTCCCGTCGGGCTCGTTCTCGCGGCCGTGGCCTTCGCCCTCGCCACGCCGGGGGAGACTCCCCTCCCGGGCCGGAGTTGCGGAAACCCCTTCTCCGATCTCGTGGCCCACCATCGCGAGGATCCGGCGACCGGCGGGAAGTGGCTGGAGGACGACCGGGGGCGGCGCTTTCCGGACGTCGCGGCATTCTACGAGGCGGAGGCGCGCGTCCTCGGGGAGCCCTGGTGCCGGATCGATCCCGACCTCCGGGAGGCGATCCTCGACCCCTCGCGGTCCGGCGAGGAGGTCCATGTCTCCGTGCTGTTCGGCGAGCAGCCCCTCGCCGCGATCGCCGAAGGTCTCGCCCCGGCCCTCGAGCACGACCTCGTTCGGCTCAGGGTCGCGATCGACGAGCTTTCCGCCCGCTGGGCGGCGACCCTTCCCCCGGAGGAGGAACTCGGCGCACTTCCCCTCGGGAG
>JALOQY010000500.1 GCA_025459285.1 Planctomycetota bacterium
CTTCGACCGGCTCCGCAAGGTCGAGTCCTCCTCGCTCCTTGCGCTGCTCGCGCCTCGTCCCGGCGCGGCTCGCGGGGGATTATTGCTCACGCTCTGACGCCAGTCTGCATTCCTGCGCCCGGGCCCGGACGATGAGTAGACTCTGCGTCGCACTCGCATGATTGCGGGGGCGGGAGGCTCATGTGCGCAGGTTCATCCTCATCGCCGCGGCGGCCACGCTCACCGTCCTCGCGCCGGCTCTCGACAGCGGCGCCATCCAGAACTCGGGCGGACAGGTCCAGGTCCTGATCACCGCCCGGATCCTGGTGTCGGGCGCCGGGACGCTCGATCTCGGGATCGAGGCGCCGCTGGCCGATCTCTCCGTGCTGTCGGACCGCATCTCGCTCTCGGGTCCCGTCACGAGGTCGTTCGCCCCGGCGACGCGGTCCCTGGTCGGCGATTACACGCTGCTCCTGAACACCCCCATCTCGAAGGCCAGCGCTCGCAAGGCATCGTCGAAGGTGCCGGTGATCGGGGACATCCCGCTCCTCGGCTATCTGTTCAACTCGAAGACGGAGACGGAGAGGCTCACGGAGCTGCTCATCCTCATCACCCCGGAGGTCATCGGCGATCCGGGGAAGAAAGCCGTCCCCTCCTTCGACATCGGCGGCTCCATCGAGGTGACCGCCGCGAAGATGGGTGGCAAGGTGTCGATCGACTCCTCGTACAGCCGGTACGCCGGGAAGCTGTCGGTGAAGTTCTCCGGCACGGTGCTGGACGGGCCGCACGCGGGCAAGACGGTCAAGGGCCAGATGAAGATCGGGCTTTCGGGCAACCGGACCTTCTGATCCAAGCGCTCCAGGAACCCCGGATTTCAGTGGGCCGGGGAAGCCGCGGGTCCGTTACCCTCCGGGTATGCCGCGGTCGGGTTCCCGGGTCGTCCTGCTCCTCGCTCTCCTGATCGGCGCCGCGGTCGGGGCGGGGTTGCTGCTCTCGCCTCCGCCGACTCCGCCGGCCGGCGGCCCGCTCCGGGCGGCGGAACCGCCCCCGCCGCCCCACCGGACACGCCGGCCCCCGCCGCCGATCCCCGAGCCGCTCCCGGCCGCCCTCACCGGGCGCGTCACGGGGGGGCCGGTCGGCCCGGGGGCGTGGGTATCGCTCGCCGGCACCTCGGCGGAGCTGCGCGCGACGCTCGATCCCGACGGCTCGTTCGCGTTCCCGGCGGTCCCGAGCGGCGTTCCGCTCGCGCTCTGGCTCGGTCCCGACACGGACGGGATGAACCTGGCCCGGCTCGCCTCGGGTCTCCGGCTCGAACCGGGGGAACGGCGGCGGCTCGAGGTCACCGCGCCCGGTCGGGCGGCGCTCTTCGGTCGAGTGACCGATCCCGCCGGCGAACCGCTGGCGGGGGTCCGGGTGGCGGCGCTCGATCCGCGGGTGGATTGGCGCGAGCACGTCCCCGTGGCGGCGATGACCGGGGATGACGGCCGGTTCTTCGTGGGATTCTCCGCCCTCGACCGGCCGGGGTCGCTCCGCCTCGTGGTGGACGCCGTGAAGCGGGGCTTCTGCCTCGAGGAGCGGATCATCGAGTTCGATCCGGACGCGGGCTCCCTCGCCGAGACGATCGTCCTCACGCCGGGGCTCCGGATCGCGGGGCGCGTCTTCGGTCCCGGTGACGCTCCCGTCCCCGATGCCGAGGTGCACATCCTCGAGAGGTACGGCGGCGATCCGATGGTGCGCCGGCCGGCGGAGGGGCGGGTGCGAACGGACTCCGGGGGCCGGTTCGCCGATGGCGCGTACCGTCCCGGCGTCTATCGGGTCTGCGTGGACGGCGTCCAGGGCGGGGTCCGGCTCGCCGCGGTGGCGGACGCGGTGACGGCCGGGGACGAGCGGGTGGAGCTTCGCGTGCCCGGTTTCGGCCGGCTCCGCCTCGAGTTCGTCGCGACGGAGAACCGCGAGCCGCTGCTCCTCGACGGGGGTTCGCTGGAGTACGTGTTCGGCCACACCGGCGAGGACGAGGAGTACGCGGAGTGGCTGGACCTGTCCGGCCAGTCCGCGGCGACGGCCGACCGTCTGCCGGAGGGCTACTACCGCGTCACCGCCTGGTGCGCCGGCCGCGCGGAGATCTTCTCCGACCTCTTCCTGGTCGAGTCCGGCCGCGACCTCGGCCTCCTCCGCTTCGAACTGGCCCTGGAATAGCCCCACCGCCAAGGCGGCCCGCCCCCCCCCGCCGACTTCCGGTCCCCCCGCCCGGCGCCCCCCGCCCGGCGTCCCCCCGCCCGCCGTCCCCCCGCCGCCGCCGCCCGCCACCAGCCCGCTCCACCCCGCAACGCCCCGTCCCTCTGAATGGGGTTCAGAAGGTCGGAGGTTCGAATCCACTCGCCCCGACCAACTCACTCCCGCCCCAAAGGCCGCTCACGACGCAGTTCGATGCCTCTCCCCCACTTCCGGCGCCTCTCATGTCGAATGATTGGCTCCGAATTCGCGAAGCGCCCGACGGAGCGCGGAGACTCGCGATCTGGCGACGGGACTCCGAGCAGCGCTCTCGCGTCGGGGTGAGAGGCTCGATGGAGCGCACCGAGGACACTCAAGCGGGAAGCGAAGCCCGCTGGGTCGGCCGTCGTACGACGTTCCCTCACGGGACCGGGGGGGCTTGTGGGCGGGCGGCTGCAGGCCTCCCGCTCGGTGCGGAGGCGGAGCACGCCCGGTGCCATCCCGGGGCCGGGCCGTGTAACAT
>JALOQY010000501.1 GCA_025459285.1 Planctomycetota bacterium
CGCGGACCTGACGGCGCAGGAGCGGCGTCCCCGGGGACACTGTGGGCGGATCGAGGACCTGCTCTACGGCGGACAGGATGTCCTCGTCCAGGTGTCGCGGGATGGCATCGGGAACAAGGGCCCGACCCTGACGACCTACGTTTCGGTGCCCGGGAAGTACATGGTCCTGATGCCGAGCCTGGCCCGGGTGGGCGTGTCGAAGAAGGTGAGCGACGAGGGTGCGCGCCGGAGGCTGAAGGAGATCATCGCGGGCCTCGAAGCGCCGCCGGGCATGGGCTTCATCGTACGTACCGCGGGCGCGGACTGCGGCGTGGAGGAACTCCGGAAGGACCTGACCTATCTCGTGAACCTTTGGGAATCGATCGTTCGGCGCGTCAGGGCCTGCCGGGCCCCGGCGAACGTCTACCGGGAATCCGACCTGCTGATCCGCACGATCCGGGACGTGTTCGACGCCGGCGTCAAGGAGATGGTCGTGGACTCGCCCGACGAGTTCGCGCGGGCTTGTGAACTCCTCCTGGACATCATGCCGGAGCATCGGACGCGTCTCCGGCTCCACGAGGACGAGACGCCCCTGTTCGAGAGTGCGGGGGTGGAGAAGCAGATCGAGCGGATCTTCCAGCACCGGGTGCCGTTGCCGAGCGGGGGTTCTCTGGTGATCGAACCCACCGAGGCGCTCGTGGCGATCGACGTGAACTCCGGCCGTTTCCGGTCCGAAGCGGACCTGGAGGACACGGCCTTCTGCCTGAACATGGAGGCGATCCCGGAGATCTGCCGGCAGCTCAGGCTCCGCGACCTCGGCGGCCTGATCGTGGTCGACATGGTGGACATGCGCGACCTCGGCCGCCGGCGGGAGGTGGAGCGCGCGTTCCTGACCGAACTGCGGCGGGACAAGGCCCGCGTCCGCATGGCTCCGATCAGCGAGTTCGGCGTGGTGGAGATCACCCGGCAGCGCGTCCGGCCGAGTCTCCGACAGGAAATCTACGTCCGCTGCGGGACCTGTCACGGCACCGGCGCCGTGAAGTCGGTGGAGTCGGTGGCGCTGACCGTGCTGCGGGAACTTCCGGGTGTCCTCCGGAAGGATGGCGCGGGCCCTCTTGAGGTGACTGTCCGGCCCGAGGTGGCGGAAGTCCTGAAGGAGGGGAAGAGCGCCGCGATCGCCGACCTTTCCGGAAGGTACGGCCGTGCCGTGCTAGTGAAAGGGGACCCGGCGCTCCCTCCCGACGCGATCCGGTTTTCCGGTGGCCGTCGTTCTTGACTCCTGGGCGATGCCGAGGTTCAATCATGGGCTTTCGTACTCGAATCAGGAGAGTCCCATGTACGCCGTGATCCAGGACGGGGGCCGCGAGTTCCGGGTCGAGCCTGAGGACATCGTGGAAGTCGACTTCCGATCCGACCGGAAGCAGGGAGACGAGATCGTTTTCGACCGCGTCCTCCTCGTCCGGAGGAGCGAGACCGAGGTCCTCGTGGGGACGCCTGTCGTCCCCGGAGCCGAGGTCCACGGCACCGTCCAGGGGGCCGTCCGAGGCGAGAAGCTCACGATCTACAACTACAAGCGCCGGAAGGGTTACCACCGCAAGAAGGGCCATCGCCAGCCGTTCACCCGGGTGAAGATCACCGGGATCAAGGCCTGAGCGCGAGGGGGAGCACATGGCACACAAGAAGGGACAGGGATCCACCCGGAACGGCCGCGACTCGAATGCCCAGCATCGCGGGATCAAGGCCTACGGCGGGGAATTCGTGACATCCGGCAGCATCGTCGTCCGGCAACTGGGGACGAAGTTCCTCCCCGGGCGCAATACGATGCTCGGCCGGGACTGGACGCTGTTCGCCACGGCGGACGGCATCGTGGAGTTCGGCGACGGCCGCCGGATCCATGTGAATCCCGCTCAGGGGTAGCGACCGTCTCCCATCCCGGGATTTCGGCCGGAGGGCGCCCGTGTTCAAGGACGTGGCCGAAGTCAGCCTGCGGGCCGGGGACGGGGGAGCCGGTTGCATCTCCTTCCGGCGCGAGAAGTTCGTCCCGCGCGGCGGCCCTGACGGGGGGAACGGGGGCAAGGGCGGCGACATCCTGTTCATCGCCGATCCCGAACTGACCACGCTCGCGGACGTCAATCTGCTCCCGGAACTGCGGGCCGGCAAGGGGCGTGCCGGCGAGGGCAACCGGCGCTCGGGCCGGCAGGGGGAGGACCTCGTCGTCCGCGTCCCGGCGGGTACACGGGTGATCGACGCGGAGCACGGTCACGTTCTCAAGGATCTGAAGGCGGCCGGGGACAAGGTCGTCATCGTGCGGGGCGGCGCGGGGGGCCGGGGGAACGCGGTGTTCGCACGGGCCACCCGGCAGGTTCCGAGGTACGCTGAACCGGGCGGTGAAGGGGAACGCCGGGTCGTGAGGCTGGAACTGGCCCTCGTGGCGGACGTGGGTCTCGTCGGTCTGCCGAATGCCGGGAAATCGACGCTCCTCTCCCGGCTGAGCGCGGCCCGGCCTCGCGTGGGAGCCTATCCTTTCACGACACTGGTTCCGAATCTCGGAGTGGTCCGCCTCGACCACTCACGGTCCTTCGTGGTGGCGGACATTCCCGGTCTCATCGAGGGAGCGGCGGAGGGAGCCGGGCTCGGCCATCGGTTCCTGCGCCACGTGGAGCGAACGCGGGTGCTCGTCCATGTGGTGGATGCTCATCCTCCCGCCGGTACCCCGTCGCCCGTCGAGGCCT
>JALOQY010000502.1 GCA_025459285.1 Planctomycetota bacterium
CAGGACGGGCAGAGCGGCCAGGAAGGACGCGGTCAGCAGGCTCCGGGGGCCCTCCTCAGTCCAGACGAGGAACACGCGATCCCGGAAGACGTTGAAGGCGAGGAAGGCCACCACCGCGAGGGCGGCGCGAGCGGCGCAGTGCCGGAGGCCGGTGCGAACCGGGAAGGCGAGGCTCGGGAGTCGGAGAGTGGCTCCCGTGCGCGTCAGGAGGGCGAAGAGGACCACCATCAGGCCGATGTCGAACAGCAGCGCCTGCACCGCCGCGACGAGGAAGTGGAGGATGGCGCCGTTGTCCGGAAGGCCGCGGGCGCCAAAGGGGAAGACCTCGATGGCGGCATCGAACGCGGTAGCCGCCACGATCATGACGAGGTGGATCGCGAACACGATCCCCGTGTAGGTGACGAAGGAAGGGTACAGGCGCGGGCCGATGAGGGTCCGCTCGCCCGTGTAGGCCATGGCGACCTCGGCGGGATCGCCGGCGGCTTCGATCGCTGCGAAGATCGCCTCGGGGGTGCCACCACCGATCTCCTCGGCGCGGTCGAGGATCGTGGAGCGGAGTTCGGCGATCACGTCGGCCCGGGGGACCCGCCGGGGAAGGCATGCCGCGACCTCACTCAGCCATTGATCGAGCGCGCGCCTCTCGTCAGACATCGCGTCCTCCCCGGTCGACGAGCGTTGCGAGGCCGCGGGCGATCTCCTCGAACTCTCCGAGAAGGTCGTGGAGGGCGGTCCGTCCGGCGGACGTCGTCTCGTAGTACTTCCGCGGTCTCGCCCCGGAGGTCTCCCATGAGCTCCTCACGAGGCCCTGCTGCTCGAGCCGCCGCAGGACCGGATAGAGCGTCCCCTCCTCCGTCTCGAAGCCGTGCGCGGCGAGGTCCTTGAGGAGTTGGTATCCGTAAGCCGGGTGTCGCATGAGGGCGAGGGACGCGATCTGGAGCACTCCCCGGCGCAACTCGGCGATCAGTTTGTGTTCGGTGTCCATTTCGCTCGGTTCCGACGCTGTTCATATCGGCGGCCGGAGGGCGCGGCCTGAGAGCGTGCGGAAGAGTCCCGGACCGGGCCGGCCATGATAGGATCGCTCCGATGCGAGTTTTCGCACTGCTTCTCGCGGCCGTGGCGACGGGCCCGGCGATCGCGGGGGAGACCCGTGTCGCCCGGGCCATGGAGGACCTCTCATCGCCCTTCGCGGACCGGCGGGAGCAGGCGGTGGCACTGCTCGTGGCGGAAGCGGCGGCCGCCGCGCCGGCGCTCTGCGCGGCGTATGGGGAGTCGGACTTCGAGCGGAAGGTCCTCATCCTGGAGGTGTTCGCCCGGGGCGCACCGCGTGAGGGGATCGCCCTGGTGACGGGCGACGCCGGCCCGCGGGATCGCGGAGTGGTCCTCGCTCAGCGGCGGCTGGTCAGCGCACTCTTCCTGGCGGTGCGGGACGCGGTAGCGGAGAGGCTGCCGTTGCTGACGGAGGCCGGGGACTGGCGTACCGAGGAGGCGCTCCGGGCTCTTCCCTCGCGGACGCCTTCTCCGCGTCTCGCCTTGCGCTCGGCGCTCGAATCCGGGGATCCGCGGCGGTCCGCCGCCGCGGTGGAAGTGGCGGGGGCCGTGGCCGACGTGGACCATCTGCGCCACGCGCTCGTCGATCTGCGCGCGGGCGGGGACGAGCGCGTGGCCGAGGCCGCCCGGGAGCTGGAGCGGCACCTTCTCCGGCACGAGACCGAGCGGGCGCTGCGCGCCGTCCTGGAGGCGGGAGGACGATCGGGTTCCTACGAGGGGATGTACGCCCTCGTCGGAGAGCTCTCCCTGGTGGAGCCGGGCGTCGTGCGCGCTACTCTCCTGTCCGTGGTCACCGGGCGGAGTCCGGGGGAGGGCGGGGTGCCCGGACCCCGCGACGGAGCCGGACTCCTGGAGACCGGCCTTCTCGACCGGCTCGAGATGCGCGAGCGTGCCGCGGCATGTCTCGGCGAGGTGGGGGGGCCGGAAGCCGCCGGGGAACTGGGGGAGTACTATGCAGAGATGAAGGGTGAGCACGAGCCGGACCGGTACGACGACATGCGGTGGCCCGTCGCCCTGGCTCTCGGCGCCCTCGGGGTGCGGGAGCCTCTCCTCGGACTCATCCGGGACTACTCGGCGACGATCGGCTTGTACGGTGAGGACGGAGGCGCGCTGCACTCATACATGACCGGCTGGATCCACGAGGAACTGGCCACGGCCTACACGCGACTCGGGGACCTCGTGCGCGCAGAAGTCCATCTGCGGGCGAGCCTCCGTGACCGTGAACGGCCCGCGGTGCGGATGTACAACTACGCGTGCCTGCTTTCACGATTGGGGAAGGTCGAGGAGTCGCTCGCGGCTCTTCGCGAGGCGGTGGAGGGCGGCTACGCTCTCGACCCCGGCAGCGTGCGCTGGATGCAGCGGGACGGCGACCTGATGGCGGTGCGGGCGACCGAGGGGTTCGCGCGCCTCATGGACGAGATCCGCGCCGGCCTCCACTCTCTGCCCCGCTGACAGCCCGTCGGGGTGAAGGGTCGCATTGCTGAGAACGTCCCCGGCCCCGACGGGCTGCTAGTGCCGCGCCTCGAAAGTTTCGAGCCACCCCCGCGAGGAATTTCGTCGCATGGCAAGGAGCGACGAGGAGTCGACCCTGATGGGTCGGCGACGAGGAGGGACGCCGCCGAAGCCGCGCCCGGCGCGGCTTCGGTCGCGCAGCGACCATG
>JALOQY010000170.1 GCA_025459285.1 Planctomycetota bacterium
AGCTTGCGGCCGTCGCGTGTGAAGGAGAAGAGCGGTTCGCCCTTGCGGATCTTCGTCCCGGGCTCGGGCAGCAGCACCTCGCGGGGCCGGCCGAGGGCTCGCCGGGCCAGTTCGGAAACGCCGACCCGCGCATCGCCGTCCTCGTTGACGGAGAGCCAGGTGTGGCCGGCCGACAGGAAGCGGCCCGGCCGGATCTCGTAATTCGCCGCGGCGAGCGCGGGGGCGGCGGCGGGCGAGGCGTGCCGGGCCCGAGCGCGAGCGAGGAAATGGTCGAGCGTCAGGCAGAAGACGATGGTGAAGAGGACGAACACGGCGGTCATGGGATCAACCCTCCGAAGTAGTGAAGTTCCCTGTGGTTCAGGCCGGTTTGGCTCCGAGGAGCAGGGTGAGGATGATCGCCGCCTTCTCCCGGGGGAGCGCGGCGAGGGAGTGTTCGGACAGGAGGCCGCCGTCGGCGAGCGTGAGTCCCGCCCGGCCGGAGGCTGCGGCCACCTCGATCAGTTCACGGACCCGGATCTCCTCGTGCGCGAGGTGGGTCCGGGCCTCCGCCCCCGAGAGCAGGGCGGTGAGGGCCCGCGCCGGATCCTCCGGCACGGCCCGGTAGACGAAGCCCTCGCCGTAGTTCGCGAGGGCGAGAAGTCGCGGGTCGCGGAGGACCGCGGCTCCGACCTCCGACACGACGCCGGTGAACGGAGCGACGAAGACCGCCTCGCCGGTGTCGGACACGACGGTGAACGCCGGTCGGTCCGCGAGGACCCCGGTGCCGGCGGACGGACCCCGGACCTCCCGGACCACGCCCGCGAGACGGCGGGCGAGGTCGTCGATCCCGACCTCCAGCCGACCGTCAGGGAGCGGCCTCACCCAGGTGTGACCGGGGTGGTAGAACAGGTCCGTCGGATGCGGACCGGTTGCGCGGGCCGGTGCTGCTGCCGCTTCGTTGCGCAGCGCGCGATCGAGGAGGCAGTCGGTACAATCGAGGCCTCGGTCGCACAGCCGGAAGGCCAGCACGCCCGCCGACATCCACACGCAGGGCACTTCGCCCCGGGGGATCACCGGGCGGCCGTGGCTGCTCGGGCGATGGATCGTGTCGCGTTGCACGACTCACCGTAGAGCAAATCAATGGCCAGTGTGGCGGAAATCCCTACGAGATGCCACAAGTACTTGGCTCGAAATTAGTTACAGTGTGTTTGAAATCCCAGCGCGGTGAGCGAGCGGATGTTGTGAAACTCTACGCCGTGGCGGTGGAAGGCGTGATACCCGAATGTAAGTCCTGTCTTGGCATGGCGTTGCGCGTGTTGAAAAGAGCAACACCTCCCGCGTGGCAACCCTCATCAGCGAACGAACGCTCGAATTGCGGTCCGAGCGGTTCCGGCTTCAGTCGAGCGTGTACGTGGTGGGACGGGCGATCGTGCCGGCTTCGATCCCGGCGCGTTCCATCTTGACGAAGTCGGAGCGGACACCCATGACGGAGGAGAATCGTTGGGAGTAGTGCAGGACGTCTTTCTCGATCAGCTCGTCGGAGAGCTGCCGGTCCATCCTCTTCAGCTCGGTCTTCCGGGCGAGGAACTCGTCGCGGTCCATGGCCTCGAGTTTCCTCACGAGATCGGCGTAGACCGGGCGGGAGGGCCAGGAGGTCCGCTCGTTCACGTACCAGTGGCAGAAGGCGGCGATCTTCTCGAGGAACAGGTTCATCGCGGGGTCGAATTTCAGGCAGGAGGCGTCGAAGTAGTTCCCCATCTCCTTCGCCTTCTCATGGTCGATGAGCCCCATCTCCTTCGCGATGGTGTAGCCGGCGGTGCCGGGGAAAGGATAGAACAGGGCCCAGCGGAACCGGCCCATTTCGATCTCCGCGCACATGGAGAAGGTCTTCTCCATCTCCTCCCTCGTCTCCGTGGGGAGGCCGACCATGATGAAGGCCGAGGTGTGGAGCCCGTGACGCTGGGCGGCGAGGAACGCCTCCACGATCTTCCGGTCCGGCATGAAGCGCCAGAGGACGTCCTTGCGGACGCGGTCGGAGCCCGATTCGAGGCCGAACTTCGTGATGCGGCAGCCGGAATCGGCCAGCGCCTTCGCGATCTCGTCGTCGAAGACCTGCACGTGGGCGTTCACCACGTAGGGCAGATCGATCCCCGCCTCCCGCCAGGCCTTCGTGAAGTCCAGCACGTACTTCCGGTCGAGGGTGAAGAGGTCGTCGTCGAAGATCACGGTAGTGAGGAGGTGGGGGAAGCGTCGCTTCATCGTGAGGACCTCGCCGATGATGCGGGAGATCGGGTACCGGCGCAGGTATTCCCGGCGGCTCCGGCTGCCGCCCTCCTGCTCGTAGAGGTCCACGATCTCCTTGTTGAAGCAGTAGGTGCACTTGAACGGGCACCCGCGGCTCGTGAGGATGGAGATCCAGCCGTCCTTGACGGTGAGGATCCGCTCCATGTCGAAGAGGTCGTAGTCCTTCGGCGGGAAGCTCGCGATCTCCGGGTAGGGGCCCACGGGGTTGTGGATCTTCCGGCCGTCCACGGTGAGGCGCGTGCCCGGCACCGAGGTGACGTCCCCGCCTTTCTCGAGGCGCGTCACGTAGTCGAGGAAGGAGTGGTCGGCCTCGCCGGCGAACGAGAGGTCCCAGCAGTCGTCGGCCGCCACCTCCTCGGGGACCATCGTCACGTGGACGCCGCCCACGACGATCGGGACGCGGACTCCGCGCTCCTTGAGCCCGCGGGCGATCCGCACCGCCCATGGATACTGCTGGCTCATGGCCGAGAAGCCGATCACGCCGGGGCGGTACTCCTCGACCACGCGGAGCACGTCGTCGAGGGTGGGGATGGGGCCGAGCCCCTCGTTCACATGGATGAGCCGGGTTTCGTGGCCGTTCGCCTTGAGGATGCCGCTCATGGCGCCGAGGCCGTGGTTGAAGCCCACCGGGCAGTCGATCGACGGGTAGACGAACAGGATTCTCAAGCGGCCCTCCGGGCCGCGCGGCAGCGCGCGGATGGTGGAAATCCCTACTGAATTCGGATATTTCTGTCAAGAATGAGGTTGCCGGGAATGCCCGCCCCGCCGAGGTGCGGGGCCGGTTTCCGGAGGCTCCGGGGGCCGGCCCGTGGCGAGGCGCGCGGAGCGGCGAAAAACATTGGCCCGCTTTCCGACGGTCATTAGGATGGCCGCTTCTATCGACCGACCGCCCGGTCCGGTCGCAAGCCGTAAGTTCCAATCAGGACGGATCTTATGGGAGCGGAATTCAACGATTACCTGCCGGTGGTCCTCACCGTCCTCCTCGCCGGGGGGCTCGCGGTCCTGCTCCTCGGCCTGTCGGCGGTAGTGGGGAAGAAGGCCCGGGGCGCCCCGGTCCGGGATACCCCCTACGAGTGCGGGATGCCGATCCTCTCCGAGGCGCACACCCGCTTCTCGGTGAAGTTCTACCTCGTGGCGATGCTGTTCATCCTCTTCGACATCGAGGTGGTCTTCCTCTACCCCTTCGCCGTCGTCTTCGACGACCTGCCGGCTTCGCTCATCTTCGTCGAGATGCTCGTCTTCCTGGCCATCCTGTTCGCGGGCTGGATCTTCATCGTGAAGAAAGGAGTCCTGCGGTGGCAGAAAGAGGAGTGACCCGGAAGGAGTTGAGCGTGGCGGGGCCGGCCCAGGAGGGCGGCTTCATCGTCACGAAGGTCGACGCGGTGATCAACTGGGCGCGGAAGAACTCGCTCTGGCCGCTCCCCATGGGGCTCTCGTGCTGCGCGATCGAGTTCATGGCGACCGCCGCGTCGCGGTTCGACATGGCCCGGTTCGGCGCCGAGGTGGCGCGGTTCTCCCCGCGCCAGGCCGACCTGATGATCGTCGCCGGCACCATGACCTACAAGATGTCGTCGGCGGTCAAGCTGCTGTGGGACCAGATGGCGGAGCCGAAGTGGTGCATCTCCATGGGCGCCTGCGCCTCCACCGGTGGCATGTTCCGCAGCTACCCGGTCGTGCAGGGCGTGGATCGGATCATCCCCGTGGACTTCTACATCCCGGGGTGCCCGCCGCGTCCGGAGATGGTCCTCAACGCGCTCATGATGCTCCAGAAGCAGATCGAGACGGAGACGCCGCACAAGGACTCGCTCCTTTCGCGGCCGAAGGACGAGTAGCCGGTGCGGCGGACGGAGGGTGCTCCGATGGCGGACGCGAAGGGGATCGACTGGATCCTCGGGAACATGAAGGACGAGATCGTGGAGCGGGGCGAGTGGCACGGTCAGCCCTTCGTCACGGTGAAGCCCGGAGCGATCCGGGCGGTGGCGAAGGCGTTCCGGGACGACCTCGGTTTCGCCATGCTCGAGGACCTGACGGCGGTGGACTACCTGGATCGCCCCGAGGTGGCCGGCCGGTTCCGCGTCGTCTACCACTTCCTCTGCCTGGCGCGGCGGGAGCTCGTCCGCGTGAAGACCGTCGCGGACGGGAGCGACCCCGAGGTCCCGTCCATCGCCGGGATCTACCCCGGGGCGGACTGGCTGGAACGCGAGGTGTACGACATGTTCGGGATCCGCTTCACGGACCACCCGGACCTCCGCCGGATCCTGATGGCGCCGGACTGGGAAGGTTTCCCGTGCCGGCGGGACTATCCGTGGCAGGGCCACATCCCCATCCACGACCCCATGCGCGAGAAGGACTTCGCGCGCGGTGTCCCCGGCGAGCACAAGGAGTGAGGTAGCGACCCATGGCCGACGAGAAGGTGATCGAGACCTTCGTGGACCGGAGCGAGGACGGGAGCTTCTCCTTCGACGAGCACGTGGCCCTCGAGGACCGCATGGTCCTGAACATGGGGCCCTCCCATCCGTCCACGCACGGCGTGCTCCGCGTCGTCCTCACGCTGTCCGGCGAGGTGATCGAGAAGGCGGACCTCGATATCGGGTACCTGCACCGCGGGATGGAGAAGATCGCGGAGGCCTACGGCTTCCACAAGTTCATCCCCTACACCGACCGGTGGGACTACCTCGCCCCGATCGCGAACAACATGACCTACGTCACGGCGATCGAGCGCCTCCTCGGCGTCGAAGCGCCGGAGAGGGCGCAGGCCCTGCGGGTGATCTGCTGGGAGCTCGGCCGGATCCAGAGCCACCTGCTCGGGCTCGGTGCGTTCGCCATGGACGTGGGCGCGATGACGATCTTCCTGTGGACCTTCCGTGAGCGCGAGATCATCTACGACCTCATCGAGCGGATCTGCGGCGCGCGCTTCACCACGAGCTACGCGCGGATCGGCGGCGTCGACCGCGACGCGCCCCCGGGCTGGCTCGAGGACGTGAAGGCGTTCTGCGTGGAGTTCCCGAAGCGCGTGGACGAGTATGAGACGCTCCTCACGCGCAATCGGATCTGGGTCGAACGCCTCGACGAGGTGGGGGTCATCTCCGCCGCCGACGCCCTGGCCTACGGGCTCACCGGCCCGAACCTCCGCGGTTCGGGCGTCGAGTACGACCTGCGCCGGGAAGAGCCCTACTGCGGCTACGAGAAGTACGAGTTCGACGTCCCGGTGGGCCTGAAGGGCGACTGCTACGACCGCTACCTCTGCCGAGTCGGGGAGATGCGGGAGTCGGCGCGGATCCTCATCCAGGCGATCGAGAAGATCCCGGGCGGCGAGTACTGCCTCGAGAACTACAAGGCCGCCATTCCGGACAAGCAGAGGGTCACGCGCCGGATGGAAGAGCTGATCCACCACTTCATCGTGATCACGGAGGGGCCGAAGGCGCCGAAGGACTCCGAGTTCTACTTCCGGGCCGAGAACCCGAAGGGCGCCCTGGGGATCTACACCGTGGGGGCGGGAGGAAATCGGCCCCAGCGGCTCCGGATCCGGGGACCTTCCTTCATGAACCTGTCGATCCTCCCGAAGCTCCTGCCGGGGCACATGCTGTCCGACGTGGTGGCGATCCTCGGCTCGTTCGACTTCGTGATGGGGGAGTGCGATCGCTGAGGCGAGAGGACTGATATGGGCGCGGAGATCCAGACGTTTCCCCCGGAGCACCTGAAAGAGCGGTTCGACCGCATCGTGGCCCGCTATCCCAAGCGGCTGGCGGCGCTCATTCCGCTCCTCATGATGCTCCAGCGGGAGTACCAGCACATCACCCCGGAGCACATGGAAGGGCTCGCGACCTACCTGGGAACCACCCCCGCCCACGTGCTGGGGGTCGTGACCTTCTACACGATGTTCTCCCACCGGAAACGGGGGAAGCACCACCTCTACGTGTGCAAGACCCTGTCCTGCCACCTGCGGGGGGCCCCCGGAGTCATCCGGGCTTTCGAGGAGAAGCTGGGCGTCAAGGCCGGCTCGGGAGAGGCGACCCCGGACGGCGAGTTCTCCGTCGACACCGCGGAGTGCCTCGGCCTCTGCGAGCAGGCGCCGTGCGTCCTGGTGGACGGCCAGCGGTTCGGGAACATCACGCCCGAGATGGTGGACCAGATCGTGAAGGAGCTTTCACGGTGAGCATCCGGGAAACCCGCATCCTCCTTTCGGACATCGAGCATCCGGAATCGCCGACGCTGGACTTCTACCTCTCCGGCGGGGGGTACAAGGCGCTGGAGAAGGCCCTGAAGGAGATGACGCCGAAGCAGGTGGTCGACGAGGTGACGAAGGCGAAGGTCCGCGGGCGGGGCGGCGCGGGTTTCGAGGCCGGGCGCAAGTGGCAGTTCCTGCCGAAGAACAACACGAAGCCCGTCTACCTGACCTGCAACGCCGACGAATCCGAGCCGGGGACCTTCAAGGACCGGCACATCATGGAGCGCCGGCCGCACCTCCTGATCGAGGGCTGCCTGATCACCTGCTACGCGATCGGGGCGAAGACCGGCTACATCTACGTCCGCGGGGAGTTCCCCCAGGCGCAGGCGTCTCTTTCGAGTGCGGTGGAGGAGGCGCGGGCGAAGAACCTCCTCGGCCCGGACATCCTCGGCACCGGCGTCTCCATCGACATCTGGGTCCACACCGGCGCCGGGGCCTATATCTGCGGGGAGGAGACCGGAATGCTCTCCTCCATCGAGGGGGGCCGAGGCCATCCGAAGCTGAAGCCGCCGTTCCCCGCCGTGGAGGGGTTGTTCCGTTGCCCGACGGTGGTGAACAACGTGGAGACCCTCTCCAACGTGCCGTTCGTGATCCGGGAGGGGGCCGACGCCTTCCTGAAGCTCGGCACGGCGGATACCCCGGGCACCCGGATCTTCTGCGTATCGGGCCACGTCGAGAAGCCCGGCGTCTTCGAGTACGAGTGCGGCGTGAATCTGAAGGACGTCATCGCCGCCGCGGGAGGCGTGTGGAAGGGGCGCAAGCTCAAGGCCGTGATCCCCGGCGGGGCCTCGGCGCACGTCCTCCTGCCCCACGAGATCGACGTCGCCTGCGATTTCGGGAGCCTCGCGAAAGCGGGGACGATCATGGGGTCCTGCGGCGTCGTGGTCATCGACGACACGACCTGCATGGTGGAGACGCTGCAAAACGTTCTCGAGTTCTTCGCCCACGAATCGTGCGGCCAGTGCACGCCCTGCCGCGAGGGCACCGGCTGGGCGAGGAAGATCGTCACCCGCATCGAGGCGGGCAAGGGCACGATGGCCGACATCGACCGGCTGTACGAGGTGGCGGACAATTTCGAGGGCATGGGCGGCAAGACCATCTGCGCGCTGTCCGACGCCGCGGCCTGGCCGACCAAGTCCTACGTGAAGAAGTTCCGGCAGGAATTCGAAGAGCACGTCCGGCTCGGGCGCTGCCCGATGAAGGGCGCGTAGCCGGGAGAAACCTATGCCGAAGGTCACGATCGACGGACGAGAGATCACGGTGGAGCCCGGGACCACGGTCATACAGGCCGCGGAGAGGCTCGGGGTCTTCATCCCGCGCTACTGCTGGCATCCAGCGATGAAGATCGCCGGGAACTGCCGGATCTGCCAGGTGGAGGTCGTCCACCCGAAGGGGCGCATGGCGTGCACCATCGCGTGCAATCTTCCGGTCACCGAGGGGATGGTCATCAGCACGAACTCCGAGGCGGCGAAGAAGTCCCGCGCCGACGTGATGGAGTTCCTCCTCATCAACCACCCGCTCGACTGCCCGATCTGCGACCAGGCCGGGGAGTGCATCCTGCAGGAGTACTCCTTCACGCACGGGCACGACAAGAGCCGGTTCGACGAGGAGAAGGTCCACAAGAGCAAGCGGATCCGTTTCTCCGACAAGATCACCTTCGACGCGGAGCGCTGCATCATCTGCACACGGTGCGTCCGTTTCATGAAGGAGATCGCGGGCGACGAGCAGCTCGCCGTCGTGGAGCGCGGCGACCACCAGGAGATCGCGGTGGCCCATGGGAAGTCGCTCGACAACCCGTACTCCATGAACATCGTGGACCTGTGCCCGGTGGGGGCGCTCACCTCCACCGACTTCCGTTTCAAGACCCGGGTGTGGTTCCTGACGAACACGCCGTCCGCCTGCGCCTCCTGCGCGCGGAACTGCTCGATCACCGTCGGGGCCCGCTGGGACAAGATCCAGCGTCTCACCCCGCGCGAGAACCAGGACATCAACAAGTGGTGGATGTGCGACTATGGTCGTCTGAATTACCATTACGTTCACGCGGAGGACCGGCTTGGCCAGGCCTCCCTCGAGGAGGGGGGCGGCCGGAAGGTCACCCACGTGGATGACGCGGTGGGGCGCGCGCACGCGCTCGTGAGCCGTTTCGTGATGGAGGAGGGCGGCGACAAGGTTTTCGCGCTCGTCTCGGCCCGGCTCACGAACGAGGAACTCCTCCTCGCGAAACGGTACGTATCGCTGGCGATCGGGACCGGCCACGTGGATGTGAAGCCGCGCACCGGGGAGGGCGACGACTTCCTCTTGTGCGCTGACCGCAACCCCAACTCCGCGGGCGCCCGGCTGCTCGGCGTCGCGCCGGGCAAGGGCGGTCTCGGACTGGCCGGCTTCGTCGAGGGGGTGAAGGCCGGGAAGATCAAGGCCGCCATCCTCTTCGGCGAGGACCTCGACGACGTCCCCGGGGCGCTCGATGTCCTCGGCGACCTGTCGTTCCTCATCGTCCTCGACTCCCGGCTCACGGAAACCGGGAGACGGGCCGACGTGCTCCTGCCCGGCGCCACGCCCTTCGAGAAGGACGGGACGATCGTGAACGTCGACGGTTTCGTCTCCCGGCTGAACCGCTCGGTCCGCCCGCCCGCCGACGCCCGTCCGGACCTGTCGATTCTCGCGGACCTGCTCCGGCTCGCCGGGCCGGACGAGAAGGTGCCGCGCACCGCGGAGGAGACCTTCGCGGTCCTCGCCGCGGAAGTCC
>JALOQY010000171.1 GCA_025459285.1 Planctomycetota bacterium
ACCCGATTCCCGCAGCACACCGAGAGGAGAGACCATGGGCACGAGAGGACGCGAGATTGTCGGCATCGAACTGCCGCGCCTGCTGAAGCTCCTGAACGAGGCCTACGCGAGCGAGTGGCTGGCCTACTACCAGTACTGGCTGGGCGCGAAGCTCATCAAGGGACCCATGAAGGACGCCGTCGGCGCGGAACTGACCCTCCATGCCACGGAGGAGTTGAACCACGCGGTGCTGCTGGCGGGCCGGATCATCCAGCTCGGCGGCGAGCCCGCGCTCTCCCCGAAGGACTGGTTCGACCTCTCCCCCTGCAAGTACGACACGCCCGAGGATCCCTACGTGGCGGTGCTCCTCGACCAGAACATCGCCGGCGAGCAGTGCGCCATCACGACCTACAAGAACCTGATGGACGCCACGAAGGACAAGGACATGGTGACGCACAACATGGCCCTGACCATCCTCGAGCAGGAAGTCGAGCACGAGGAGGACCTGCAGAGCCTCCGCGAGGACCTTGACCTGATGGTCTCCCGCGGCCGCCGCTAACAGCCCGTCGGCGTCAGCCCTCATGCGCGCGGAGGCCCCTCGGCGACGGGCTGCTACGGTCCGACTTCCACGTCCGTGACGTGGATCGGGGCGGTGACGGGCTGGCCGTCCTTCGTCGTCTCCACGGTGAGGCGCTTGAGGAACGGGATCTCCCCGACGCGCTTCCATGCCCAGGTGAAGGCCCGGGCGTCGAGCAAGACCCCTTCCGGAGTCTCCTGCCGGAGACGCGCCTTCATCACGAACTTCACGCCGTCCGAAACCGCCGTGTCGAATTCGATCCGGAACCGCGCGAGCCCGGCGTCCGCCGAGGACCGGATGAGGAACGCCCGGCTGCGCACCGTGCCGTCAGCCGCCACCGCCACCTCCTCCACCTCCGTTCCGGCGGCGTCGAATCCGGCGACACGGTAGCCGTCCGCGGTCCGCGTCGCCTTCCACGCGGCGGGAGCGTCCCCGGGGCGGTAGAGCGGACCGTCCATCGCCAGGAACCAGCCGTAGAGGCTCCCGTAGAACACGGCCGCCATGTCGTAGGCCGCGATGTCGTGGATCTCCCCCACCACGGGCCCCTCCCGGTCCGTGGCCGTCAGGGAGGCCGCGGCCTGCTCCGGCGTCGCCCCGAGCACGCAGCGGGCGCGGTAGGTCCGCCCCGGTTGGCGGTGCCAGCCGTAGTACCCTCCGCGCACCAGCGCGAGCACCTCCCGCCCGAGCGCGACCGCCGCATCCTCGCCCGCCGGAGGATCGTCCTCGAAGACCCCCCCACCGGTCCCCCCGCCCGCGGGCGGGTCGTCCTCGAAGACGCCGCCGCCCTCCCGGGCCGGCGGCGGCGGAGCGGGCGGAGGAGGCACCGGCGGCCGCTCGCCCTCCACTTCCACGAGCGGTGTGTCCGCGGTGATCCGTCCCCGGAAGAGTGCCTCGTAGTCCTCGGTGCCGGGGATCGGGACATCGCGGGTCCGCTTCACCACCGCCCAGTTCGTGAAGTTGAACTCCTGCCGGGTGGTGATCGTCCCCATGATCGTCGAGACCTGCGAATCGAGGCGGACGCTGCGGACCATGGGGACTTCCTCGACGAAGGCCCAGGTGTCGCTGCGGTCGTCGATGAACTTCTCGCCGGAAGGCTTCTCGACGCTCTGCGTTTGGCCGGTGCGCACCGTGTACGGGCCGAGCTTCCCGTGCTTCACCTTGATCGAGACCTCCACCATGTCCACGGTGCGCGTCTGGATGTGCGTCACCCGGAAGTCCGGGCTCACCGTGAGGTAGAGCTTCTCGAAGGCCAGGAGCGCGCTGACCTTGCCCCCCTCCACCGGCCGCAGTTCCATGACGTAGCCATCGTCCTTCTTCACCGTCTTCGTGTTGCAGAGGCTGAAGAAGTTGAAGGTGGTCGTCATCGTCTGGTCGCGGATGCCGCGCCGGATCTCCTTCAGGGCGTAACCCATGAGGGGCTGGGAGCAGTGCTTCAGGTCCACCTCGATCTCGTCCTCGGTGAGGATCCCGTTCTCGTTCAGGTCCTCGAACCAGTAGCCGAAGGTGCCGGTGATCGGGTTGCGCGATTCGCTCGTGAGGAAGCTGAACTCGATCGTGCAGGTGGCCTTCTTGAAGAACTTCACGGCCCCGCCCATGTCCATGTTCTGCGCCACGACCTTCGGGATGATCTCGTCCGACAGCTTGTCCCACTTCGCGATCGGGCGATTCGGGGGCAGAGTGGTCTGGGCCGGCAGCACCGAACCGAAAACGAGAACCGCGGCCAGGAGCGACACGAGGCGCTTCATCGCACTACCCTCCCTTCACCATCACCGGATGACCTCGACCTCCTCGAGCGTGAGCAGGGTGTCCGATCCTCCGAGGAACTGCGCCGGCGGGTCGGTCCGCACTTCGATGACGCTCGGCAGGAGCACCCCGTCCACCCGCCGGTAGACGTAACTGACCATCCTGGACCACAGGGAGCCGTCGGCCATCGCCAGTTTCTGCCGAATCCGCCGGCGGAGCCACTTCCCCTCGAACTCCTCCTGCACGTACTCGCTCACGGTGGCCCGCTTGTCGGCGAACCGGACCTCGATGGTCCGCACGAGCCCTTCCGGCGACAGCTTCACGATCGCCACCCGCGGATCATCGTCGGGGCGCGTGGCTTCGTGGACGAGCACGACGCCGTCGTCCGTCCGGGCCGCGCGCGCGGAGTAGCCCTCCCGCGGGCCGACGCGCAGGAGCACGGCATCGGTGAGCCAGGACTCGGCGCAGACCGTGATCCACTCCTTGAAGGTCATCTCGTTCGTGGCGCCGAACTCGTCGGTCACCGCCATCGAGACGTTGCCCTCGTGGACCACGGTCAACATCGGCGGGTCGAGCGCGAACAGCATGTGGATCCGGCCCGCCGCGTAATGCTGCCACTTCACGGCGAAGTGGGCGTCGACCCCCTTCACCCCCGCGCCGACCAGCGTGTACTGGAGACCATCGGCCTTCCGCCCGATCTCCTCCGCGAGTCCGCGCGGCCCGGGTCCCGGGCGGAACACCACGGACTCGAGGACCGCCTCCCAACGCTCACCCCCCGCCGGTTCGGCGACGATCCGTTTCAGGAACGGGTGGCCGAACCGGCGGGTGTACTTCAGCGTGAGGACCGTCTCCGAAGCGACCCCCGGCTCCCGGATCGCGAGGGTCCCGACGAAGGCCCGGCCGTCCGCGACCTCGAAGACCCGCCGCTCCTCCGATCCGCCGGCGGTCACCTCCACCCGCCGGACCTCCGACAGGTCCTCCGGCACGTAGAGCAGGCTCCGGCCGCCGTCCGGCGCGGGGGACTCCATCACGATGGTGCCCTCCCGGCGCTCGGCGTGCCACCCGGCGGGGTCGAAGCGAGGCACGACGGCGGCGCGCAGGGCCGTCCGCAGGAGCAGACTCCGGGGACCGGGCCCCTCGACCTCCATCGTGTCGCCGGCCCGGTCCCACACCGCCCGCACGCGCTCTCCGGCCGCCCCGGTGAAGGCGAAGGTCGCGTCGAAGCCCGGCACATCCCCGGCGGGAAGGCCGTAGCAATGCGCCGACAGGCGCTCGCACGTCTTCCGCGCGAGTTCCGCGGCCGCCGTGATCGCCGGCACCGGCGGCTCCAGCGCCCCGCCGGGAGCCCGGAACTCCACGCTCACCAGGGCGGATTCGATCCGGCTTCGCGCCTCGGCGGAAGTGGCCTCGGTCACGAACAGCACGGGAAACAGGTGGTCGCCGCGCTCCTCGTAGCCGTACCCGTAGGCGAGCGCGCTCACCGTGCCGTCCGGCGCATGGACCCGGTCGACGTAGGCCGCGAGCAGCGCGCGATCTCCGGCCGGCTCGAACCGGAAGTCGTCCTCCTCGTACGTCCCCCCCTCGGACCACGTCCGCTGCGCGAGGTGGAGCAGGTCCTCGTCGATGATGAGCTGCATGCATTTCACACCGGGCCGGCCGTGCCGGACGACCTCGGTGGCATCGATCACGAGACGCCCGTCCCGGCGCTCGGCGAACATCTCCCCGGACGCGAATCGCCGCGCGATCACCGCGGCGAACCCCTGCCGCGCGGCCGTTTCGAGCCCGGTCCGCGTTCGCTCGGGCAGGTCCCCGGTCAGCCGGACATCGAGACCGTCGCCGTCTCGCCGCCACGCGACCGTCATGCGCCCCAGGGTGACCTCGTCCCGGCGCACCTGGTAGACGGCCGTGAAGCCCCCCACCTCGGGAGGCAGCAGCGGCCGGTTCCGCGCGGTCAGACGCTCCAGCGTCTCGCGCGCGAGCGCGGCGGCCTCCCCGGACGGCGCGACCGGCACGGGCTCCGGAGGCGCGTCCTGGCCGGAGACGGTGGTGACGAGAGAGAGAACGACGGCCCACTTCGCCCATCGCATCCCCCCATCATCGCGCCGCGGGGTGGCGGGGTCAATGGGAGATGCGAGCGCATACCTCGGCCAAGAGAGGGCGGCCGTCGGGTCGGAGGCCCAATGCGAGCCGCGCCGGAACCCCGTCCGCGAGGTGGAGATCGACCCTCGTCTGTCGCTCCACGACGCGGACGGTGTGTGTCGCTCCGTTGATCGGATCGCCGGAGGGCCGCTCGACCGGCTCCCCGTCGAGCAGCGACAGCCGGAGGTCGAGGTCGAGGAGGACCGCGGCTCCGCCGGGCGCGAAGCGGGGCCTGGCGCGGACGAAGAGCCCCTCGAAGAGCGGGACGACGATCGGATCGGGCACCTGTGTGAAGCAGCCGACCTCCACGTCGTAGTCGGCGACCACCATGCGGTCCCGGCCCGCGCGGAGCACGGCCTCGCGGCCGTCGAGCACCGGGATCTCCGCCGTGGCGACGATCTCGTCCCCGGCCCAAAGAGTGAGCGCCACCATCACGGCGCGCGCCGCCGGGGTCGTGAGGGCCGCCACGGCACGTGACACCGCGGCGATCTCCTCCGGCGCCCCGGCCACGGCTACCGCGGCTCCGGCGGATCGGCCCGGGATGAACCACTCCCCGGGCGGCCCGCCGGCCGGAGCGGACGAGCGCCGCAGGGGCGGAGCGCCGAAGCGGACCCACGCCAGATAGGCCCCCCCCTCCGCCTCGGGGTCCTCCTCCTCCGGCGGGCCACCCGGCGGGAGCCGGACGAGCCCGGCATCGAAAAGTCGAGCCGGCCCTGAGCCGGGCTCCCCACCGTTCACCGGGTCGAGCCGCACCGCGAGTTCCCCGCCTCGCGCGCTCACCCCCGCCACGGTCGGCCCCTCCCCGGAGCAGAGGAGGAGCACGCCGCGGTAGGACGGGAGGTCGAGGTCGCCGTGCCAGCGCGCGCCGAGGCGGAACCGCGGCACGGGCTCCTCGATCCGTCCGGCCTGCACGAGGGCTTCGAATGCCACGCGCGCACCGCCGTCCACGAGGAACGGGCGCGCGTCCACCGCGAAGCCCTGGAAGACCGCGGCCGAAATCGGGTCGCCGATGGCCGAGGGCCGGAAGCCGCCGGAGTTGTCGCAGGCCACCTCCACGTCGGAATCGAGAAGGAGGTGACGGCGGGCCGTGCGCTCCAGGGTGGCGAAACGCCCCGGCCGGGCGAGGATCTCCCCGCTCACGCCCGCGCCATGAGTGCCGGTCGTCTCCACCCGCAGGCGCACGCACCGGCGCGCGTCGAGGCCGAGGCTCGCGAGCGCCGCCGCGGCCTCCCCGCGAGCGGAAAGGAATCCACCCGCGGACAAGCCGGCGTCCCCGGCCCCGAGAAGATCCGCGAGTTCCTCGATGTCGATCCCGGATCTCTCCCCTTCCTCGACATCGCTCGCGGACCACAGCCGCGAGCCGCCGAGGAAGAGGCCGAGCTTCGGCGCGCGCCGTTCCGGGCCCGCATCGAGGAGCCCGCGGACGTCGAAGATCACCTCGTCGCCGCCCGCGCGGGCGGACCCGGCGAGGAGGAGCGCGACGAGAAGCAGGGCGGCGGCTCTCATTCCGCGTCCACCGTCAGGGTCAGAAGGAGGCGCGTCCCGTCCGGCCGCCGGCCCGCGTCGAGGACGATCGGCGCGCCGGACCTCCCGGCGAACTCGCGGTCCACCACCACCTGCCGCGAGCGGGGGATCTCGATGACCCCCACCTCGGCGATGCCCGCCCGCCGGACTTCGAAGGTCGGATCGAGGTCGGTCACGACGATCTTCACGCGCCCGCTGAAGGCGTCCCCCGCCGGCGCGGGGTCCACCCGGAATGTGGCCACGAAACCCCCGAAGGCGTGGCGGACCACCGGGTCGCAGACCCGCGCCTCCTGCGCCACCTCCACGTCCTGGTCGGCGAGGAAGGCCCGCTCCGTGCCGGCTTCGAAGAGGGTCTCGGCGCCGGCGGGCAGGCTCAGGTGGATCGCCGAGGACGGCCGCGCTTCGCCGCCCTCCGGCCCGTCCTCGAAGACGAGGTGGGCGCGGAAGCCGCGGATGGTACGGGTTTCGAGGGCCGCGAGGAGGTTCCGGGCCGGCGCGGCCCGAGGGTCCCCCGCGGCGAGGAAGAGCCCCGCGGGCGAGGCCGCGGGCGGATCTTCTGCCCGGAGCCGGCCCGAAAGGTGCTCGGCGAGATGCTCCATTCCGGAGAACAGCGGGGCCCCGCATCGCGGCGCGATCCGCGGGGAGAGGAACAGATCCGACGGATAGGGCCCATCCTCGTCGACCTCGCCCTCCGTGTCCGGGAAGACCGCCCGGAGCGCGGTCCGGCCCGAGAGGAGCGCCCGCGCCGGCAGGTGCGTCACCGGTCCCGGCACCGCCGGCCCGCCCGTGACCCGGGGCGTCAGGAGCAGGAGCGATACCGGATGCGGCCCCCGGCCGCCCTCCCGGATCGTGACGAGCGTCTCGCCGGGTCGCGCGTGGGCCGAGGCCGAGAATCGCTCGAGGCCGAGGGCCGGCAGGTCGAGCGTCCCGAGCGGTTCCGCCTCCACGGCGATGCGGCGGATCGGCCCCTCGAGAGCGGCGGTCTGGTGGATCGTCTCCACGAGCACCGAGCCGTCAAGGAGGATCGTCGGGCGGACCGCGAGGAACCAGCCCTCGGGTACGAAACGCACGATCGGATCCCCCACCCGGGAGCCCTGGGCGATCTCCACCGCGATGTCGGCGACGTAGCTCGTGGACGTCGTCTGGCGCAGCGTCGCGAGCCGGCCGGAAGCGGTGACGACGGTGCCGGAGAAGAGGCGGCTGCCTTCCTTTCCGGCCTCGTCGAGGACGACCCGGCGGACGCCTCCGTCCACCCGGCCGCCCCGGAGTCCGGTTAGCGCACCGGCCTTCGAGAGTCTCTCGACGGCGGCGGCCGTGAGGAGCACCCACTCGGCCTCCACCTCCACCCGGCGGCTGGCCTCGGCCCACAGCGCCTCGAGGAATCCGCCGATCAGGTCGAGCGTCTCCGTCCCGGCGGTCGCCCGGAGCCACCGGCCGGAGAGGTCGAGGGAGTTCATCTCCTCGTTCCAGCTCTCCGGATCGACGAGGCGAAGGATCAGGTCGACGAGTTCTTCTTCGTCGACGAAGCGGGGCGGTTCGGGCGAGTCCCCGTTCGCGTCCAGGAACTCGAGGACGCCGCCCCCGAGGTCCAGCGCCGGAACCGCGGGCTCCGGAGGAGCCTCGAGGAGCGCCCCGACGTCGAAGAACCGGGTCGCGGCCTCCGGCGCCGGCTCGGCAAAGACGGGCAGGATGACAAAGGCAAGGACCAGGGCGGCGCGCACGATCACCTCCTTCGGGAACTACCTCCAGAACGTCATGTGTTCCCATCCCGCACAGGATTCGGAGGCTGACCCGGCGGCAAGGAAACCCGGATGCGCGCCCCGCGGACCGTCACCAGGGCCCCGGCCAGCAGAGCATCGGCGTGATACGCCAGAACCGTTCTCAGGGTCGCGATCCGCGGCACGGCGGGCAGATCGGGCAGGCGGATGATCCCGGAGTGGACTGAGCCATGCCGGAAGACGAGTTCGCCGAAGTCGGTGTCGATGGTGACCAGGATCCGGCTCTCTGCCGTCGCCAATCGAAGCAGATCTTCGTCCCCCGGGTCCTCGGCGGCAGCGAGTGGACCCCGAACATCGTGACCGTCGTCGCGAAGGGCATCCGCGAGGCGACTCCCGGCACAACGGTCGACCAGGAACCTCACTGGCCGCTCACCGGCACGGCATCCAGGCGGTCACCGGCGATGACGGCATGAGCGTAGGCGAGGCAGGCCCGGATGTCATCGAGCTCGAGGTCCGGGTAGTCTTCGAGGATCGCCTGCGGGACTTCGCCCTGGGCAAGGAGGCTCAGCACGAGTTCCACGGAGATGCGCATGTCGCGCACGATGGGTTTCCCTCCGAAGACATCCCGTCGGACCGTGATCCGGGCCAGCAGTGCGTCCTCAGACATGGCGAACCTCCTCAAGCATCATTCTAGCAGCCCGTCGGGGTGAAGGGTCGCATTGCTGAGAACGTCCCCGGCCCCGACGGGCTGCTAGCGCCGCTGCGCTCCTACGGCACGAGCACCGCCCGGAACCGGACCTTCCCCTGCTCCACGCGGTCGTAGGCCTTCGGCGCGTCGGCGAGCGGGAAGGTCTCCGTCACCACCCGGACCTTCCCCTCCGCCACGAACCGGAGCGCCTCGAAGAGGTGCGCGCGGTGGTTCTGCTGGCTGCCGAGCACACGGATCCGTTTCATGATGAGGTCGGCGGGGGAGAGCGGGAGCGGCGCGGCCTCGAAGCCCATCACCACGAGGCGACCGTCGGGGCGGAGTCCCGCCACCCCCTCCGCCAGCGCCGCCATGGAGTTCCCCGTGCCGAGGAGGACGTCCGCGCCGCCCTCCTTCGCGAGCCCCGCGCCATCCCGCACGACGGTGTCGGCACCCAGATCGGCGAGGAGCTTCGCCTTGTCCGGGGAGCGGCTCACGGCGATCGTCCGGAAGCCGGCGGCCTTCGCGTACTGCACCGCGAGGTGACCGAGGCCGCCCACCCCGAGGACCGCGACGGTCTCCCCGGGCTGCGGTTCGGCCCAGCGGAGGCCGGACCACACCGTGTAGCCGGCGCAGAAGATCGGGGCGGCCTGCTCGAAGGCGAGGCCGTCCGGCAGGAGCATCGTGGCGTCAGCGGCGGCGAGCATGTACTCGGCGTGGCTGCCCGGCGAGGAGATGCCGGTGCCGACCTGCTCCGCGCAGAACATGGGCTTCTCCCGGGCGCACCACTCGCAGCGGCCGCAGGAGGACTGGACCCAGGGCACCCCCACCCGGTCGCCGACCCGGCGCG
>JALOQY010000503.1 GCA_025459285.1 Planctomycetota bacterium
CACGTAGTGGCAGCCCGACACCAGCACCACCGGAGCACCCTTCGCGAAGGCGTGCAGGATGAACGCCTTGTCCACGCGCCCCGAGCACATCGTCCGGATGAGCCGCATCGTCGCCGGGTACTGGAGCCTCGAAACGCCGCAGAAGTCCCCGCCGGCGTACGAACACCAGTTGCAGGCGTAGACGACGATCTTCTCCTCCGGCTTCTCGGCCAGCATCGCGTCCACCTGGCACAGGATCTGGTCGTCGGAGAAGTGCTTCATGGCGACCGCTCCGAACGAGCACTCCGCCGCGCAGGTCCCGCAGCCGGTGCAGGCCACCTCGGCCACGTGCGCCGGGGTCTTCAGTTTCTTGTCCACGCCCGTGATCGCCCCGTAGGGGCAGGCCTTGGCGCAGGTCTCGCAGTACTTGCAGAGGTCCTCGTCGATCGACGACGTGATCGCCGGGATGTGGACCTCCCCGTGGGCCATGAGCCTCATGGCCCGCGCCGCCGCCGCCCCGGCCTGGGTCACCGAGTCCTTCACGTCCTTCGGCGCCTCGGCGCAGCCCGCGAAGAACACCCCCTTCGTGGCCGCGTCCACCGGCAGCAGCTTCGGGTGGGCCTCCAGGAAGAAGTCGTCCGGCGTCTTCTGGAGATTGAGGATCGTCTGGAGCTTGCGCATCCCGTCCGGGGCCTCCATGCCCACCGACAGGATCACGAGGTCCGCCCGGTGCGACTCGAGCTGACCCGTCTCGCCGTTCTCCACGCTCAGCACCAACCCCTTCGTCTCCGGGTCCTCGAGGACCTCGCCGGGGATCCCGCGGATGTACCGCGTCCCGGCGGCCTTGGACCGCTTGTACATGTCCTCGAACCCCTTCCCGAACGCCCGGATGTCGATGTAGAAGACCTTCACGTCGACGTCCGGCCAGTGGTCCTTGATGAGCAGCGCGGCCTTGATCGTGTTCATGCAGCAGATGTTGCTGCAATACGGCCGGCCCCGCCCGTCGTCGCACCGCGAGCCGACGCACTGGATGAATGCCACCGACTTCGGCATCGACCGGTCCGAGGGCCGCATCAGATGGCCCAGCGTCGGCCCGAGCGGGCTGATGATCCGCTCGAACTCCATCGAGGAGAGGACGTTCTCGTAGCGCGAGTATCCGAACTCCTCGAACGGCGTCGGGTCCATCGCCTTCTGGCCGGTAGCCACGATGATCGTGCCCACCTCGACCTCGACCATCTCCTCCTTGTCGTCGTAATCGATGCACTTCTTCTGGCAGACCTCGGCGCACTTGCCGCAGGAGATCGGGTTCGTCCCCAGGCAGTGCTCCATGTCGATCACGAACGCCGCCGGCACCGCCTGCGGGAAGAGCTGGTGGATCGCCCGCCGGCTCATGAGCCCCATCTCGAACTCGTTCGGCACGAGCACCGGACAGACCTTCACGCAGTCGCCGCAGGAGGTGCACTCCTTGAGGTCGACGTACCGCGGACGCTTCCTGATCTTCACCTTGAAGTTGCCGACGTTCCCCGAAACCGCCTCCACCGTGGAGAGCGTGAGGAGCCGGATGTTGGGATGGCGGCTGACATCCGCCATCTTCGGTCCGAGGATTCAGGTAGGGCAGTCCATCGTCGGGAACGTTTTCCCGAGCTGGGCCATCACCCCCCCGATGGTGGACGACTGCTCCACCAGCGTCACCTCGATGCCCGAGTCGGCGAGGTCGAGCGACGCCTGGATGCCCGCCACCCCGCCGCCGATGACCAGCGTCTTCTTCAGGACCTTCGCCGTCATCTCCTTCTGCGGCTCGAGGAAGCGCGCCCGGGCCACCGCCATCCGCACGAGGTCCTTCGCCTTGTCCGTGGCGGCGTCCTTCTCGTCGTGATGGACCCACGAGCAATGCTCGCGGATGTTCGCCATCTCCACGAGGTAGGGGTTCATCCCCGCGCCTTCCGCCACCGCCCGGAAGGTCGGCTCGTGCATGCGCGGCGTGCAGGCCGCCACCACGATCCGGTCGAGCTTCTTCTCCCGGATCGCCAGGGCGATCTCCTGCTGGCCGGGCTCGGAGCAGGTGTACTTGTTCACCGACGCGTGCGCGACACCGGGCAGCTTCTTCGCGTATTCGCACACGTCATTCACGAACACGGTGTCGGAGATGTTCATGCCGCATTCGCAGACGAACACCCCCACCCTCTCGCCGTGCTGGCTTTGGACTTTCTGGATCATCGGGCCTCCGACTTCACGGGCGCCGTCGCCGGCGCCGGTTCGAGCGCCCCGGCAAGGACCGAGGCGACGTTTCTGACAGGTATCTTCTTCTCGCTCGCGAACTGCGCGCAGGCGAGGTGGATCTCGCACTTGGGACAGGCCGTGAGCAGCACCCCGGCCCCCGTGGCCCGGGCCGCCGCGAGCCGCTCCGCCTGCAGCGCCGCCGTCCCCGCCGAGCAGTTGAGCCACGACGAGGAGCCGCAGCAGTCCGCGGAGACCCCGTGCCGCATCATCTCCGTGACCTTCAGGTTCTTCGCCTTCGAAAGGGCCGCGCGCAGCACGTCCCCCTTCCCCATGTGGCGGGTCAGCCGGCAGGGATCCTGGATCGTCCCGTGGACCGCCGGCCCCGGGAGCGAGAGCTTGCTCGCGGCCACCAGCTCCGTGATGTGGAGCGTCTCGATCCCGTGCGCCCCGGCCACCGCCGGCCAGTCCTTCGCCGCCGTCCGGTGGCACTCGG
>JALOQY010000172.1 GCA_025459285.1 Planctomycetota bacterium
GGCCCTCCGGCGCCGGAGCCCTTGCGGAAGCGATGGCGCGCCACCTCGCCGACGCGGAGATCCGCCGGCACCGCGCGAAGCTGGAGGCGGTGGAGCGCCGGCAGGCCGCGGCGCGCGCGGCGGCGCGCGCGGCCGAGGCGCACGCCGAGACCACGGCGTCGCACCGGCGCGCGCGCCAGGTGCTCGGTCTCGCCGCGACGATCGTCCTCCTCCTTGCCACGGCCGCCGGTGGCTACCTCCTCGTGGACGCGGCCCGGCGGGAGCGGACGCGGACGGCCGTCGCCGGGGTGGACGCCGCGTTGCGCGACGCCGAGCGCGCCCGGGGCGCCGGGGACATCCCGGCGGCACTCGCCGCGGTCCGACGGGCCGAGGAACTGGCGCAGGATCCCGCCGCCGGCGACGAGGCGGGGCGGCGCGCAGCCGGACTGCGCGGAGAACTCGAGGAGGAGGCCCGCTGTCGCGCGGTGGTGGCCGGCCTCCTCGCCGACATCGCCGAGATCCGGACGTCCGGCGACGGTGACTGGGCCGACGCGTTCCATCGCGCCGGCATCGACCCCGCCGCCCCCGCCCCGGTGTGGCTCTCCGGCCGCCCGGAAGCAGTCGAGGTCGCCGCCGGCCTCGACGCGTGGGCGGCGGCGAGACGCCGCGCGGGCGAGGAGGATCGGGCGCAGGACGCTCTCGCCCGGTCCCTTGACCCCGACGGGGAACGCGGGCGGCTCCGCGGGATGCGCGAGGACGCGGGGAGGCTTCGGACCTTCGCCGGGAGCGCCGGCGTCGCCGCTCCGCCGGCGCCGACGCTCGTCCTCGCCGCTCTGCTGCTGGAGGCCGCCGGGGAAGCATCAGCGGCCGTCGACCTCCTGCGTCCGGCGAGCCTCGACCACGCGGACGACTTCTTCCTCCGTGCGGCGCTCGCCTCCGCGCTGTGGAGGCACTCGCCGGAGTCCGCCGCGGAAGCAGTCGCCCATCTCTCGGCCGCCGCGACTCTCCGCCCGGACTGCGCGGGCGTCGGAACGCGCCTCGTCCGACTCCTGCGGGCGCTCGGGGAGGAGGAGGCCGCCGTGGATGCGGCCCGAGCGCTCTCCTTCGCCCTCCTGCGGGCGGGACGCGATGGCGCGGTGCCGGGGACCGTCGCCCTCCTCGGCGCGTCCGCGGGCGCCGCCGATCGGCTCGTGCTGGCGACGGCGCTCGCGCGTCTGGGAAGGCTCACCGAGGCCCGCGCCGCGCTCGCCGCGGCCGTGGGCGGGATCGAGGCGGACCACCCGCCCTCGCAGTCCCTCGCCCGGCTGCGGGCGGAGGCGGAGAGGGCACTCGGGGCCGCCGCGCGGGAGGTCGCGCCGGCTCACCGCTGACGTCCGGCGGCCGGACGGTCAGGGGTGGATGACCTCCATCGCCTCGACTTCGATGCGACCCCGACTGACTCCCACCCCCACGCTCCCCGTCCCCGTCCGGAAGTCCCCGTCCGCGGCGAGGATGTCCACCCCGTTGAGGTAGAGCCCGCCGTTCCCCTCCTCGCTGACAAGGAGGAGGTCCAGGAGAACCCCTTCCCGGACCACGGGCCGCCCGCCGGAGAGGACGCCGCCGGACCGGCGCGTGAGGAACGTGTCCCAACGCGCGAGAATTGCGACGTTCTCTCCCGCCGCTTCGTGGTTCAGCGCGAGGCCCAGCGCGTTGCCCTCCACGAGTCGGACTTTCACGCGGAGCGCCACCGGGGGGGCGAAGGTCGCCTTCGTGTGGAGCCACGCCCAGCTCTCGAGGTTCGTGCCCGTGATCTTCCCGTCCCGGAGCAGGAAACTCTTCGGCGGGTTCATCGTGAAACGGTCCAGGGACTTCCCGTCCAGCAGCGGCGTGCGCCGGCCCGAGGCGACCCACGCCGGCGGGGGCCGACCGGCCGCCGCGATGAGGGTGCGCAGTTTCTCCTCCACGCCGGGGTCCACCGGCAGCGCCGCGAGCTTCGCGATCCAGTCCTGCTCCACCCGCGCGAAGCTGCGTCCGAGGACCCCTTCGCACTCGAGGCACCGCTGGTAAAGCCCCTTCAGCTTCTCCGGCCCGTACGTCTCGGCGACGAAGGAGAGGAAGGAGCCGGCGAGAATGACGGGTCGAACGCGGCCCGACTTGCCGTCACCCCACGACCGCCGGAGCCGGACGAGGGACGGCAGGACCCCGCACCGCAGACAGACCGCCGCCCAGACGTGCGGGGGCTCCCCTTCGACCTCGCCGGCGAGCATACCGGTGAGCCCGCGCTCGAAGAACGGTTCGGGGGGGATCGCGTCCTCGGGTCGGGGGAACTGGGCCGCCAGGGCGTTCCTCAGGGCATCGGTGTGGACCGTGCCGGCCACCTGATGGAGCGATCGCTCCCCCCGGACGACCGCCTGGATGCCCTTCCCCACCCCCAGGCGTCCCGCGAGTTCTTCCTCCCCCGGGTAGAGGAAGACGTGGAGCTGCCCGGCAAACGGCTGGTCCAACCGCTTCTGCATGTCGTCGAAGCAGGCCGCCACGACGCGGACAGCCGCCGCCAGTCGATCGGGGTCGAGCGCGGACGCCTCGTAATGGAAGACGAGCGGCCCCGCGGCACGGGTCGCCGCGAAGGTCTTCAGGAGTCCCTGGTCGAAAGCGTCGAGAGCCGGGTCCCCGGCGCCGAGTCCGGGCGCCGCCGCGAGGAGAAGGAGAATGGTCGTTCCGAGCCGCTTCATGATCTTCGCCTCCCCGGAGGGCCACGCCCTCCGCAAGGGTGCGGTTCCGCGGGTGCCCGCCCGAAGCGGCCGGCGCCGGCTACTTCGCGCTGGCCGGCTGGACCTTCCCGGCGGCCACCTCCACGGCGTTCTTCGCCCAGCTCACGAGGTCTCCCGCCATGGGGAACCACGTGGATGGATGCTCGACGCGCAGGACCTGCTTCACCGTCCCCACCTTGTTCCCCTTGAACGAGGCCGTCACCGGCACCCCCATCAGGAGCGCCAGGCGGAACAGGAACATCTGCCCCTCCTGCTGGCGCGCGATCTCGCAGCCGTGCAGTTCCAGGGAGCCGAGCGGTGCGAAGCAGTTCGCGAGCGGCTGGAGGTGGCGCCGGACCTGGTCGATGTTCTCGAGCGTGAGGGCCTCTCCATCGCCCGTGGGGTAGACGCAGGCCTTCCGCCCGTCCTTCTTCGTCTTCAGGTCGCCCACGGGGCAGGCTGCGCCGGGCTGGTCCATCCAATGCCCGCCGAGGCCGGTGGAGAGGTTCTGCTGGCCCCTGTTCCCGTGGCCGAAGAGCCGGAGCAGGAAGAGTTCGCCGTGCTCAGCGACCTTCTTCCGGACGTGCTGGGCGATCAGTTCCAGGGCTCTCGAGAGGAAGGGCGGGTTGAAGGGCACGCTGCCGAAAGGCACGAGCACGTCCTGCACGAGCTTCTGCACCGTGGGGTGGTTCGTGTCCACGACGTCCACGATGAGCCGCGGATTCGCCTGCGTGAGGGCCTTCCACACTTTCGGCCCGGCGATGCCGTCGGGCGTCAGCCCCGCGGCCTTCTGGAACGCCATCACCGCCGCCTTCGTGTTCGGCCCGAAGACTCCGTCGACCTTCGGCGCGGGCGAGATCTTCTCCTGTCGCCGCAGGAGGTCCTGCAGCACCGCCACCATCGGAAGCCGGTCCCCGGACTCCAGCCAGATCATGCCCCGCCTCCTCTCCGCCGCCTGGGGGGTGACACCGGGAGCCCTTTGCCGCTCCCCGAGTTCGAACCGATGCCCGGCCCCCTTCCCCTCGGAAGCGTCTTTGCCGCGGGAATCCTGCCACACCGGGGCGGCGAACGCAACCCCCCAGACGCCCCGCGGCCCGCCGGTCCCTCCGCGAAAGGAGGGGGAGCGCGCCCGATCCCCGGCCGGGCAAACGATAGGGGACGTACGTACCTTTTCACCTTTTCCCCCGCCCGATCCCCGCCGGAAGCCAGGGCGGGCAAACTGACCCAGGGTCAATCTTCCCGGGCGGGAAACATGCATCTATGCCAAGGCTCCGCATCCCCCTCCGGCGGGGAGGTCTGGCCCCGAACGCGTCAGGATGGTGGTTCGGGGCCTGGCCCCAGATGCGTCACGAGGGGGGGGAGGGCGAGGGATGCGAGCATGCCGATCGTGCCGGCCTGCGGGGAGGGCATCCCCTGCGCGTAGAGCACGAGGCAGGTGGCGAGGCCGCCGGCCGCGGAGAAGAGCGCCCCCCACCGGGTCACCCGCTTCGAGAACAGCCCCCACACGAACGGCCCGAGGAAGAAGGAGCCGATCGCGCCCCAGCTGATCCCGAGGATCGCCACGATGGAATCGATGTTCAGGTAGGCGAGCGCCACGGAGAGGAACACGAAGAACGTGCTCATGATCCGCATGAGGCGCGTGAGCGCGCGGTCGGAGATGTCCCTTCGCACGAAGCCCGCGACGATGTCCTTCGACACCGAGGAGCTCGAGATCAGCACGAGCGCGGCGAGGGTGGACATGGAGGCCGAGAGGATGAGCAGGAGGATGACGACGGCGAGCCCCTCGGGCACGACGTGGTTCAGGAGCTCCGGCATCAGGCGGTCGGCCACGGGCCGGCCGGCCTCGAACGCCGCGGGCGTCGCCTCCGGGGACAGGAACACCCGCGTCGTCGCCCCCACGAAGTACGCCACGCCGCCGATGAGCAGGGCGAAGAAGGTGGAGGCGACCATCCCGATCCGCACCGCCCGCCGGTCACGCTGGTGAGGAAGACGAGCGAGAAGAGCGGCCACCACCCCGGCGGGCCGACGATCTCCGTCAGCTCCGGCCGGATCTCCCGCAGCGTGCGCGTGATGTTCCCGAGCCCCCCGCCCGCCCCCACCGTATTGACGAGGAGCACGACCACTCCGATGGCCATGATGAGCCCGAACAGCGTGTCGAGTCGGGCCATGGACCGGTAGCCGCCCATCGTCAGGTAGAGGGCGGTCAGGGCCCCCATGAAGAGCAGCGCGTACTCGTAGGCGATATCGAAGTTCGACGTGAAGAGGTAGGAGAGCCCCATGAACACGGCCGCGGAGTACGGGATCATGAAGACGAAGATCACGACCGCCGACAGGAGCTTGAGGAGCGGCCAGCCATACCGCTTCTCCAGGAACTCGCTCATCGTGGCCACGCCGAGTTCCGCCGACATCCGCTTGATCCGCCAGCCGAGGAGCGCCCACACGCCGAGCACGCCGGCGATCCCGTTGAAGAGGGCGATCCACAGCCCCGAGTACCCGAACCCCCAGCCGATCGTCCCGGCGAACCCGATGAACAGCACGGCGGAGAAGTACGCGGTCCCGTAGGAGAAGGCGGTCATCCACGGCCCGATGGCGCCGCCCCCGAGGAAGAAGTCCCGAAACGACTTCGTCCTCCGGAGGCTCGAAAGCCCCACGAGGACGATCAGCAGCGCGTAGAGGGCGACGACGACGATCCGGATGGCCATGGATGGTTCAGGTGGGAGTCTTGCGCATCCCGGGGGATCCTGGGGAGTAGGTGGCTGGCATACCCTGTATGGCGCGGGCGGGCATGGTCCGGAGGCCTCGCCCCGGTCGGGCGCCCGCGTCGACGCGGCATTCTGCATCCGCGCCGCGCGCCCCGTCAAGCGCCAGCCGTCGGCGGCCGGGGAATCCCCGCCCCGCACCGCTTCCCTGCCACCGAACCCCGGGACGACCAGAGCATATCCGATCCGTCTCCCGCCGCCCATGCCATGTTCCGCGGTCCCGACCGGCGATGGCCTGCCGACTCGTCTTCCGATCCGGAAGGCCGCCCGATCCACGGCGGGTTCCTGCGAAGCGCCCGGGCACCATGCACGGACCGGGGCAACTCCTGGTCGCCCTCGGAGGAGAATGATGGCGGCGTGGATCGCGGTGCCGGTGGTCCTGCTGCTCACGCTGATCCTCCTCGTGGTTCTCGCTGTCCCGCGGGCAGCCCTCGCGCTCGTGTTGGACCTCGGTTGGGATGGCGCGTGGGCTCACCGCGCGGACCTGCTTGCCGGCACCGGGGAGCGCGCTGCTCGGGCCCGAGATCGAGGGCGAGCGGCTCCCGGTCGCCGCCGTCATCGACCCCTCCGGCCGCGTCCTCTCCGAGGAGGCCACGCTTCCGCCGGAGGGCGCTCTTCGCGCCGAGTTCGGCGCCGACGTCTGGCGCCCTCGCCTCCCGTGGCCACCCGACCGTCCGTGGAGCGCCGACGCGCCGCGCGGCTCCGCGTGCCTGCGGAGAAAAGGTGCCTGGCACCGCATTGTCGACGGTTTCCCCGTCTGCCACATCGACGACATCATCGGCAGCAAGGCCGCCGCCGGGCGCCGCAAGGACCTCGAGTCGCTCCCCCGCCTTCGCGCCTTCCGGGAGTACCTGAACCGGAGGCGCTGAAATCGCCGGCGCTCCGCCCGGGATCGCAAGCCACTGCGGGGTGTCACCGGGGCGGTGTACGCTGGGGCGGTCGAAGGAAGGCCGGGGCCCCGGTCCCGGGGGAGGGCATACATGGTGCGGTTCCTGCACACCGCGGACTGGCAGCTCGGGATGTCGCGCGCGAGCCTTTCGCCGGAGGCGCGGCCGCGTTTCGTCCAGGCGCGCTTCGACGCCGTCCGCCGCCTCGGCGCGGTGGCCGCGGAGCACGGCTGCGAGTTCATCGCCGTGGCCGGCGACGTCTTCGAGAGCAACCAGGTGGACCGCCAGACGGTCGCCCGGGCCCTCCAGGCGATCCACGACCTCGGCCATCCGGTTTACCTCCTCCCGGGCAACCACGACCCGCTGGACGCCGCCACGGTCTACCGCCACACCACCTTCCTCGCGCGCCGCCCCGACAACCTCCGGGTGATCGGGGACAATCGCCCGATCGCGGTCCGTGACGGCGTCGAGCTCATCGGCGCCCCCTGGCCCGGCAAGCGCCCGCTCACGGACCTCGCCGCCGCCGCGCTGCGCGGCCTCCCCCGGGCCGCCCCCGGCACGACGCGGATCGCGGTGGCCCACGGGATCGTCGACACCCTCTCCCCCGACGCCGCGGACCCCGCGCGGATCGCCCTCGCCGAGATGGAGGGGGCGCTGGCCGACGGGCGGATCCACTACCTCGCGCTCGGCGACCGCCACTCCGCGACGCGGGTGGGTGTCACCGGGCGCATCTTCTACTCCGGCGCGCCCGAGGCCACGGACTACGGCGAGGTCCGCCCCGGCTGCGCACTCGTGGTGGACGCCGGCCCGGAGCGCTGCGATGTCACCGAGGTCGAGACCGGCGAGTGGCGGTTCCTCGAACGCGGGGAGGTCCCGCTCGCCGGCTCCGAGGACCTCGCGGCACTGCAACGCTTCCTCGATGAACGGCCCGACAAGGAACGCACGCTCGTGAAGCTCCGGCTGCGTGGCGCGCTCCCGCTGGCCCTCGACGCCGCGCTCCGGGAGATGCTCTCGCACGCCCGGGACCTCTTCGCCGCGCTGGAGGTGCGCGAGAAGGACTACGCCGTCCTTCCGGAGGACTCGGACTTCGCCGGTCTCGGGCTCGCCGGCTTCGCGAAGACCGCCCTCGACGAGCTCCGCGGGCGCGCCGGGACGGACACCCCCGAGGGTGCCGCGGCGCGCGAGGCCCTCGCGCTCCTGGTCCGCCTGATCCGGAGGGTCGCATGAGGATCCTGCGCCTTCGCCTGAAGGACTACCGGGGCATCGAGACGCTCGACGTCCCCCTGCGCCGCAACGGCATCACGGTGATTGCCGGCCCCAACGAGGCCGGCAAGTCGAGCCTCGCCGAGGCCGTGCGGTTCCTCTTCGACCACTATGACTCCACGGTGCGCGCCGACGTCCGGGCGACGAAGCCCGTCCACCGGGACGCCGGCCCGGAGATCGAGATCGAAGTGGAGACCGGCCCCTACGCCTTCACCTACCGCAAGCGGTTCTTCAAGCGACCGCTGACGGAACTCGCCGTGACGCGCCCGCACCCGGAGAACCTCACCGGCCGGGAGGCCCACGACCGCGCGGAGGCGATCCTCGCCGAGACGATGGACTTCGACCTCTGGCGGGCGCTCCTCGTGGAGCAGGGCCGGGCCTTCGAGCAGGCCGATCTCTCCCGGCAGTCCGCGTTGACGAAGGCCCTCGACCGGGCCGCCGGAGGGACTTCCGCCGACCCCCGGGGCGAGTCGCTCTTCGACCTCGCCCGGGAGGAGGCCGCGCGATTCTACACCGAGGGCGGGAAGGAACGCCGGCCGCTGGAGGAGGCCCGGGCGACCGTGGAGGCATTGGAGAAGGAGGCCGCCGAGTGCCGCGCCGGTCTGCGGCAGATCGAGAACGACATCGTCGAGTCGGCGCGCGCCGCCGCGGAGCTTCACCGTCTCGATCTCCGGATCGCGGAGCTCGAGGAGCGCGTCCGGGCCCACGAGAAGGAGGAGGCCGAGATCGCGGCGCTCGAGAACTCGGTCGCGCTGGCGCGGGTCGGCCACGAGTCCCGCGTGAAGTCGAGGGAGGCCGCGGATCGCGACGTGAAGGACCGCGAGGCCCTCGCCACCGCCGCGGCCCGCGCGAGGGAGGAGCACGCGAAGTCCTCTGCCGCCTGCGAGGAGCACGGCCCGGAACTCCGCGCCGCCGGGGAGGCGCTGCGCGCCGCCGAGGAGATGGCGAAGCAGACGAACGCCCGCCGGCGCGAGGCCGAAGCGCTCGCCGAGCTCCGTCGCCTCGACTACGAGCACCTGCGGGGCCGGCTCGATCTCGCGCAGCTCACGGAGCGCAGGGATCGCGTGGACCGCGCGCGAAACGACGCCGCCCTGGCCCGCGGGACCCTCGCGCGAAACCCGGTGGACGACGCCTGCCTCGCCCGCGTGGAAGCGGCGGAGCGGGACGTGGCGGCGGCGGAGGCGCGGCTCTCGGCGGGCGCGCCGAACGTCCGGCTCCGGGCGCTCGCCCCGCTCCGCCTCGAGTTCCCCGGCGAGACCCGCGAGGTCCCGGCGGGCGCAGAGCAGACGGTCCCGGTGCCCGACCGGGTGACGGTCGTCGTGCCCGGCCACGCCGAGGTGGAGGTCGCGGCCGGGGCGAGCCTCTTTGCCCTCCAGAAGAAGCTCGCCGCCGCGAAGGGTGCGCTCGACGCCGCCTGCGCCGAGGCGAAGATCGACGGCCCCGGGCGGGCCCGGGAGGCCCACCGCGAGCGGCAGGAGGCCGAGCGGACCCTCGCGCGCCTCCTCGAGGTCGAGAAGGCCGACCTGCGCGACCTCTCCTACGAGGACCTCGCCGCGAAGGTGGCGGGGCTCTCGAAATACGTCCCGTCCTGGCCGGAGCGTCGCCCGACCGATGGTCCGCCGCTCCCCGCCACGCTGGAGGAGGCCCGCCTTTCGGACCGCCTCGCGCGGGAGGCGCTCGACGCGGGGCGCTCCGCCGCCGAGGCGGCCCGGACGGCCTTCGAGGAGGCCCGCGCGCGCCGGGACCGGCTGCAGGCCGCGGCCGGGGAGCAGGAGGGTGCGCGGCGAACCGCGGAGCAGGTACTCCGGCGGGCGGAGGAGGAGCTTGCGGCGGCCCGGCAGAAGAGCCCGGATGCCGACCTCTCGGCGGCCCTGACGCTCGCGACGGAGGCCGAGGGCCGCGCGGCCCAGGACTTCGCGGCGGCAAAGACGGCCCTGCGCCGCAAGGACCCGGAAAAGGTCCGGAAGCTGGCGGAGGCGGACGCCGAGTCCCTCGATGCGGCGCGGCGCGGGAAGGAGGAGACCACGCTCGCCCACGTCGAGGTCCAGCGCCGTCTCGCGAGTCTCGGCGAGGCGGGGCTCGAGGAACGCCTTTCGCGCGCCGAGGCCGAGGGGGAGCGCGCGCGGGAGACCCGCGACGACCTCCTGCGCCGCGCGGCCGGCGCGAAGCTTCTCCTCGATACCCTCGCCCTCCACCGGGACGCCGTGCGGCGGACCTATCTCGGCCCCCTGCGCGAGCGGATCGAGGCGCTGGGGCGGCTCCTCTTCGACGAGACCTTCCGGGTGGAGGTCGGCGACGACCTCGGGATCCGCAGCCGCACGCGAAACGGGGTGACGGTGGAGTTCCGGGACCTGAGCACGGGGACGAAGGAACAGCTCGCGCTGATCGCCCGGATCGCCTGCGCGATGCTCGTCGCCGAGGAGGGCGGCCCGCTGCTCCTCGACGACGTGCTCGGCCACACCGATCCCGGGCGCCTCGCGGCGATGGGCGCGATCCTGCGCCTCGGGGGGAAGCAGTGCCAGCTCGTCCTCTTCACCTCGATCCCCGACCGCTACGCGAACGTCGGCGACGCCGCCGTGGTCCGCCTCCCCGGTGCCGCCCTCTGAGGCCCTGAAACTCCCTCACGAGGCTCGGGCGGCCCTCGCGGGAAAGCTCATCGAGAGCTTTGATGACGAAGTGGATCCCGAGGCCGGGAAGCTCTGGGCAATCGAGATCGGGAGGCGACTCGCCGAACCGGATTCCGGCAGCGTGCGGCCGGTCTCCTGGACCGCGGCACGCCGGGGCATCACTCGCCGATCGCAGCTCTCGAGACAGGGTCGACGATCGTGGTCGTCGCCATCGCTCACGCCAGCCGTCGCCCCGGCCCCGACGTGTGCGAGGATCCGGGGGAATCGGGCCGGACGGGTCAGTCCCCGAGCGGGTCCTGCTCGCCCTGATACACCCGCAGGCATCCCGGCTGCGCGATCCAGAGTCGCCCGGCAAGCGGCGACCGCCCGGCTTCCGCCGCCACCAGGCGCATTGCCGCCGTCAGCCGCCCGACGGTCACCTGCCGTGGGACCCTGATCACCACGATCCCGGCGAACTCCGATGGGGGATACCGAAACGGGTTCGCGAATTCGGCGTCGAGGCTGATGAGGCCGCGTTCCTCCTGCCGGCAGACCTCGATGAGTCCTCGGTCCTCGGCGCCGCACATCCCTTGCCCGGCCACCGTTGCCACATCGTGACCGGCGTCCGACAGCGGCGCGGCCGCGCGGAGGCTCAGGTTCTCATCCAGCTTGAACTTCACGGCTCCCGCACCATCGGCAGTTCCACGTACCGTTCGCGGCTCATCTCCGCGCCGTAAGCGATGCACGCCCGGACGTCATCCTCGACCAGTCCGGGGTAGTCATCGATGATCTCGGACGGCGAAGCACCATCGGCCAGCATGTCCAGGATGAGCGACACCCAGATCCGGTGCCCGCGGATGCACGGCTTGCCGAAGCAGATCTGAGGGTCGATGGAGATCCTCTGCAGAAGCTCTTCGCGTGTCATGACCGGTCCTCGGGGACGATCGGATTGTACCAGCCGCCAGCCGCGCGGCTCGCCTCCGCGCATCAGCTCCTGCTGCTCCGGCGCCGAGAACCGGTTCCAGAGGCCCCCATGCCGATCGGTTTCCGGTTCCCCCGCTTTCTGCCGCGCCTGGCGCACGAGGAGTCCTTCCGCCCCGGAGAGGTCGGCTCGAAGCACCTGGTCGACGCGACGGCGCTGATCTCGGGATACGCCCGGGAGATGACGTCGGGCATGGCCTACCAGGAGTTCATCCGCTCCGCCGAGAACCTCGCCGCCCCGGACACCCTGACCGCCGGGAACTTCCGCAACGCCCGGCGCGTGCACGCGATGGGCTTCCGCAACGCCGACGTGGCTCCTCTCGTGGACCGGGTCCTCCCGGCCCTCGCGACGATCCCCCCGGACGCCGACCTCCTCGTGACGGAGGACCATGATGAGGCCCTCTGCGCCGCCGTCGCCGAGGTCCGGGCCTTCCCGGGCCTTCGCGTCACCCGTGATGCGGCTCACCCGTCGAAGGTCACCTCCACCAGCGGGACCTCAGAGCGGTCGCAGCGGATGCGGTCGCGGTACTCCTCCCCGGAGTCCTTCCGGTATCGCCGGATCACGGCGACCACCGAGACCGAAAGGACGGATCCGAGGCGCGGCCTCCAGGCCTCCCGGGCGGCCTTCGACAGGCGGCCCACGACGGTCCCGTCCCCCGCCACCAGATCGAGCGCCTCTCCCGACTCCCCGAGCCGCAGCGGGCTGCCCCACGACAACCGCGCGAGCCGCTCGTGGATCGGGTGCCGGGGATCGTGCTGTCCGGCGAAGTCGAGGAACACGTCCTTCATGCCGAGCGTCTCGTAGCGGCGCCCGAGCACCCCCTCCGCCACCGCCGGCCGGTCCGGCGCGGCGCGCCGGAGGAAGCCCGGCGCCTTCAGGTCGTCGAGGTGCGGGTTCGGATCGTCGCCCCGCGCGAACATCGCGAGGGTCGCCTTCGCCCGCGTCATGCCGACGTAGAACGTCCGCCGTTCGGCCTCGATGTCACGGTCCCCCTCGTAGTCGCGCCAACCGCCCCCGGCGATCAGGACGTGGGAGAACTCGAGCCCCTTCGCCCCATGGACCGTGCTCAGGCAGACGCCCCGTCCGAGGCCGCTCTCCCGCCGCCGCTCGGCGAGTCCCTCGTAGAGGAACTCGGCGAATTGCCCGCTCGGCTGCTCCGCGTCGCAGGTCTCCTCCCGGGCCGCCTCCAGCAGTTCCACGAGGAGCGCCGCCCAGGGGTTCCCCGTAGCGCCGGGGTCCCCCCGCCGCACCCACGCGAGCAGATCCCCCGCGCCCACGCGCGCCGCCGGCTTCTCCCGCAGCCGCTCGAGAACATTCGCGACTTCCCGGATCCGGAATAGCGGCGGCATCCGGTCCCGGTCGAGAGTCACCCGGCACGGGATGCCCTCGTGGACGAGGAGCGCGCGCACGGGGTCGAGGGCGCGCCGCCTCCGCGAAAGGACCGCGAAGTCCTCGAAGGCCGCCCCCGGGTCCAGGGCCTTCAGCCGGCGGATCTCCGCGACGATCGCCGCCGCCTCCTCCGCCTCCCCGCGCGCCGCCACGAGCTGGACCGCCCCGCGGGCCACGGGGTCGAGCGTCTCGAACCTCCCGCCGGGAGGCTCCCCGCTCCGGGCCGGCGCCACCCGGATGGGGTCGCCGGCCTTCATGCGGTCCGCGTTGGCCGCGATCAGCCCGTTCGCCGCCTCGATCACGCGCGCCGTGGAGCGGTAGTTCACGAGCAGCCGGTGGACCTCCGCCTTGTAGTCCTCCCGGAACCGCCGGATGAACTCCACACTGGCGCCGCGCCACGAATAGATGTTCTGGTCGTCGTCCCCCACCGCGAGGATCGAGAGCTTCTCCTCCTCGTCGCGGCAGGTCCGCCCCGCCAGCGCCGAGATGAGGTCGTACTGCCGCCCGTCGATGTCCTGGTACTCGTCGACGAGGATGTGCCGGTAGCCGGCGAGCAGGCGGTCCCGCACCTCGTCCGGCGGCAGTCCGGGCACCTCCTCCTCGCCCCGGAGCAGCCGGACCGCCTTCACGATCTCCTCGTCGAAGGAGCCCGGCCCCTCGCCCGTGGGGTCGGGGCGTTCGGCCCGGGCGGCGAAGGACGAGCCGGTCAGCCGCATGGCCAGACCGTGGTAGGTGAGCACGGTGACCCCGCGCGCCTCGCTCCCCACGAGGTCCGCAAGCCGCCGGCGGAGTTCGATCGCCGCGTGGTGGTTGAAGCAGAGGACGAGGACCGACTCCGGCTTCACGCGCATCACCCGCAGGAGATACGCGCAGCGGTGCGTCACCACCCGGGTCTTCCCCGACCCCGGCCCCGCCAGCACGAGGAGGTTCCGGTCGGGCGAAGCGGTGACGATGGCCTCCTGCGCGGGGTCCGCGAGCCCGGTCACGATCCGCGCGTAGGACGGCGCGCCGGTGGCCCGCGCCAGCTCCGTCTCCCGTCCCCGGAACCACTTCCGGAGAAATCGGTCGTTGCCGAGCGCGAAGTAGTCGTGGACGTACCCGGCCGCCGAGCCGATCCGGTCCAGCGAAAGGACGGCATACTCCGCCATCGCGTGGACCTGGAAGACGCGCCCGGCGTAATGGTGCTCGAGGTCGCGGAAGTCGGCCGTCGAGTACCGTCGCCTCCGGG